>NZ_JAUBUJ010000001.1:117923-248497 GCF_036705405.1 Microcoleus sp. B13-B6 | reverse complement strand
GGGACGCCCATCCCACAATAACAATTAAAATTGTAAGTTATTTAATTCGCGCTCCTAAGAAATAAAGAGGGTATTTAAGTTAGATTTGGTATTAGTCCTCATAGCGAGGACTTTCGCTATAAGCCCCGTGGAATTCATTCCCGCTAAGGACTACCGGGTGGGCGGGAGGACTGGGCAGATGACAGCTTCAGATCAACCTGCAAAAGTGCTGTAAAAACAAACGATTGCGATTAAAATTTAGTAGAAAAACATTGAGCTGATTCGCTATTCATAAAAACTTACTCTGATTCCCCAATAAGAGTAAATGCCGCCCAATTTCGCGGCTGGGGATGAGTTTTCATCGTGGTTAACATCGCTTGCCGCAATGCCTGTGCTTTGTCGGGATTATTTTGCAAGTTTTGGTAAAACGATCGCATCAATTCGGATGTCGGCGCATCGGGAACCGCCCATAAAGAAACAATTACACTCGGCACTCCTGCTGAAATCAAAGCGCGCGACAAGCCAATCACGCCATCCCCGGTAATTCTGCCTTCTCCAGTGTTGCAAGCACTCAAAACGACTAAATTTGCTTGCAGTTTCATATCGAAAATCTCTTCTGCGGTCAATAAGCCGTCATCGCTGCCAGAGGGAGCCAGCGCGATCGCACTTCCCAATCCGCGCACATCATCCAGCAATCCATGTGTTGCCAGATGAATAATCGATGCTTGGGGCATTTTTGGGACGATCGCAGCTTTTGTACCTTGAGCGCCTGTGATGGCTTGGGTTTTGAGCAGAGGGGCGATCGCTCTGGCTTCGGCTTCTGCTCCTGGTAGAGGAGACAATTGCTGTTTGGGTTCTCCCGGAGAGAGAGACACACTCGGCATCGTGGGATTGCCCAAGACTAAAGCGTTACCGCTATGGGATGCCTGAGATGCTAACTTCTGTCGTTGTTGTCTGGTTAATGCCAGAACTTGAATCGAAGGTGCAGTTAAGATGGTGTGTTTCTCGATTAAGTAAGTGCCGTTGGCATCTTGCAGAGCGGGGAAAGGCACTTGGAAGAGCGAAGCTTGAGGAATGAAAATGACATGGGCATTGGGATCTTTTGGTAGAAGCGTTTGAATTGGATCGATCAGCAGTTGATGCAGCGTCGGTAAATCGGGTTGGGTTTGAAGAACGGGGGAACTGCCACGACTGCGGACGGCAAGGAATTCTTGATTGCCAATAATTAGATCGGCTAGGGAGACTTTGTGCTGCTGCCAGAGAGGTTTGAGGTCTACCTGGCGGAAGGTGATTTCGCCCGTGGGTTGAATCACCCAAATGTAGAGCGCGGATTCTCGCCCTACTTGTTTGCCCTGAATCTGAAAGTTGTCGTAGATGATGGAATACTGCACCAAAGTGGCGTTCTGTGCTTTGGCGATTTGTCGGATTTGATCCTGGTTGGGAGAAGTGTTAATAACGGGATTGGTAGAACCTGACGATAAGCGTTCTGTCAGGAGATCGACAAAGGCACGAGCACGTCCCCGTTCGGCAATTTCTAAAGCGGCGATCGGGTTATTCTGAGCCACCCGGACTTTTTGTAAAGTCCGATAAGTGTTAGCTTGTCCTTCAAAGATGGAGACTTTATTTGCATCGTTGGAGCCGAGCATTTGCCGCATCGATTCCCAAACTTGAATCCCATTGATGAGCATTTTTTCAGATTCTGTTGGGTTGCCAGCTTGCAAGAACGCCACTCCGAGGTTGTTGAGTGCATTACCCTCCTGAAGGCGGTTTTTAATTTCGCGGGCGATCGCTAACTGTTGCTGTGAATACTCGATCGCTTTGGCATAGTTGCCCAAATAGAGGTAAGCGAGTCCCAAATTGCCGAGTGATCCACCTTCCCCGTCGCGGTCTTTAATTTCGCGGGCGATCGCTAACTGTTGCTGTGAATACTCGATCGCTTTGGCATAGTTGCCCAGAGAGTGGTAAGCAACTCCGAAAGTCTCCAATGCCACACTCTCCCCAAGGCGGTCTTTAATTTCGCGTGCGATGGCTAAACTCTGCTGTGCATAATCAAGGGCTTTGGCATAGTTGCCCAGAGAATGGTAAATGACTCCCAAATTTCTCAGTACCCCACCTTCCTCTTGGCGGTCTTTAATTTCGCGTGCGACGGCTAAACTCTGGTGTGCATACTCAATGGCTTGGGCATAGTTGCCCAAAGAACGGTAAATGACTCCCAAATTTCTCAGTGCCCCACCTTCCCCTTGGCCGTCTTTAATTTCGCGGGCGATGGCTAACTTTTGCTGTGTATACTCAATGGCTTTGGCATAGTTGCCCAAATAGAGGTAAGCGCCTCCCAAATTGCCCAGTGCTGTCCCTTCTCCGTCCCGGTCTTTAATTTCGCGTGCGATGGCTAAACTCTGCTGTGCATACTCAATGGCTTTGGCATAGTTGCCCAGAGATTTGTAAGCGATTCCCAAATTGCCTAGTGCTGCGCCTTCCCCAAAGCGGTTTTTAATTTCGCGGGCAATGGTTAAACTCTGCTGTCCATACTCTATCGCTTTGGCATAATTGCCCAGAGATTTGTAAGCGATTCCCAAATTGCCTAGTGCTGCCCATTCTCCGTCGCGGTCTTTAATTTCGCGGGCGATGACTAAACTCTGCTGCATATACTCAATGGCTTTGGCATAGTTGCCCAGATAGCGGTAAGCACCTCCCAAATTGTTCAGTACCCCACCTTCCCCTTCGTGGTTTTTGAGGGCGCGATAAATTTGCAGTGCCTGTTGCCAAGAATTCAGCGCTGCTGGGAATTGGCGAGTCTGAAATTGTTGGTTGCCCTGCTGCCACAGCCGATCGGCCTCTGCTTCACTAGCCTCGATCGCCTGAGCAGCAGCCGGGAGTGGGGAGTGCGGAGGAATGTAAAAGGCAACAGACAAAAGGCAAAAGGCGAGGGGAAAGAGGAAGCCCGATCGCACTTTACGATTACTGGATTTGAGCAGTTTTAGCGAGAAAGGCTTCATGGGATTTAGGGTTTGGGCTGAGAAGCTTGTCGCTGTTGTTCGATCGCTCTTATTTGCTTCAATTGATCGCTCCAGTCTTTCAAAGGTGCGGCTTCCGAACTCGCAAGAGCATCTAGCAATTCCAGCACAGCCGCTTGGCTTTGAGAAGTCTCAGAAGCTTTCCGCGCTTCTGCGATCGCGTCATACCACAGCCCAGACTCCGCATACAGGTCGATCCGCTGTTGGGGAGTTTGGGCGGCTGCAAGTTGAGTCTGCAACGACGCCGCAGGCCCAACGACTTGGATTTCTGCCGTCGCCACCACATTCCTCGAAGGAACATTCGGATCGCACACCAACACCACTTGCCACTGATAGGATTGCCCGATCGACAGTTGGGGCAGATTTGAGGGCAAAGCAACCGACATGATTCCTGGCTGACTCTGCATCTCGGTTCTGTAGAGAAGTTGTCCCGTGCGAGTAAACAGCCTCAATTGCAGCGGACGAGGAGTGCGATCGGGTACAAACCAGGTAAAGGTCGGATGCCCAGAAATCGTCTCTCCTACATGGCTAAACGGCACTAAGGCAGTCAATCTCGCCGATGAATTAGCTTCGCAACTGCCGCCGCGAGTGGTATTCGTCCCCGTTTCTTTCGGTTTAGAAGGGTTTTCAGGAGGAGTGTATTGTGCCAGCGCTACAGGAGCGATCCAGAACGAAACACTCAGCATTAAACTCGCAATGCCCGCAGAGTAAATGGTTCGACGTTTCAACTCGTGAGTCATCATCGCAATCCCCTCTGTAACTATTTCTACAGTAATCAACAATACAGAAACACAATAGAGGACTACCCGCAACGGTCGTTTGCCCGAAGGTGCAAAGATATTGGTGTCAGCTTAAGGGCAAACCCTCAGTCCGGCAGTCCGGCAGGGGTTTAAACCCCTGCCTCAAAGCGAAAGTCGTCTGAAGACGACTAATGAGTTCTTCAGTCCTCTTTGAGAGGACTTTCGCTATGAGACAGGGAATTCATTCCCTGGCGGACTGCCGGGCGGGCGCGAGGACTGGGCGGACTGACAGCTTAAGTTGACACGCTTTGGGCATTGCCGTATCCAGAGTTCGTTATATCTGAGCTCTTGAACCATTCTCAAGAACGGGCAAGATGCCCGTTCCACAAAGAGTGAATTTCTTGTGGAACGGGCATCTTGCCCGTTCATAAACGATTTGACAAGGGTGAACCCAACCAATTACCAGAACCAGCGCCGTTTGGCTGACCAAGTTAACTCGCACACTGTCCCCCTCGGTACATTTGGGTAGCGCCGAAATGTTCCCCCTAATTGTTTGGCTAAATTGTTTGCCAATTGCGTTCCTAATCCTGAAGGTTGGAGTTTAGAGTTTAGATATTGAGTTGTCTCCCTGTCACAGTTCGTTTCACCGGAACTCAGCGCTTCTGCGTCAGACGGGTTCCCCTTGGCATTATCCGCCACCCGAATCACCTGCCGATCGCCTTCTTGAGTGCAAATTACGGTCAAGCGAGTGGCTTCGATCGCGTGTTTGCCGACATTGCAGAGCGCTTCTTCCAGAAAGCGGCAGAGTGCTCGCTTGTGTTCCAACCGCAGATGTGAGGTGTTCAAGGCATCGAACTGCACAATTTTGAATTTGAGCGTTTTGAGGTAAGGCAGTTCTTGTTCTAGCGTGTTGCAATAGACCTTGTAGAGCAATTCATGCAATGGAGCCTGCAGGGCCAATTCGATCGCACTTCCCATGCGGAGATGCGGTTCATCCGCGATCGCTTCTCGTTGCACTGAGCCGTAAACTGCCCGTAATTCTTGATTCAGGCGTTGCAACTCTGGTAGAAACGGCGGCGGTGGATCTTGCTCCCCAACTGTTCTCAAAATCACCACTAATGTTTGTAAAGGCCCGCTATGAATCGCATTAAAAGTTTGTTCGATCGCAAATTGACGTTCCTCCAACCGCAGTCGGAGTTCCTGTTCGTGGCGATAAAATAACGCTGCCGTCAACCCAGCCCCATTCAACACGAGTACGAGCAATACAGGCACGATCGGCACCCACCATCCCAAAAGAATCAGCCAGTAACAGAGCGCGATCGGGCTAATGCTGGCGACTAAGAGCCCGATCAAAATTTTCCAGGGCGATCGCAGAAATCGTCCCAAACTCATCCCCAAGAGTCCCCAGACCGCAATCCAGAGCGTTTCCCAGCCCTCCCCCCAAACCTGAAGCAACGCTCGCCGATCGAGTACCGCGCTAATCATCTGGCTGGTTTCGTGGGCTTGCATTTCGACTCCGTAAATCCGTCCGGGATTGATGCCTGCGATCGCACCCGAACTTGCCAAATCCTTCGCGCTAAAAGACATCATCCCAATCAGCACAATTTTGCCTCGAATCCAATCCGGGTTGACCTGTCCAGATTTGATTTGGGCCAGGGAAAGCACGCGAAATGGCATTGTCCCGCTGCGAACATTCAGTAAAATTTGGTTCCCGCCTGCATCCGCCCCCACATATCCGCCAGAGTTTGACTGCACTCTGGTAAATTCAATGCTGCCAAAGCGCATCGCCTCCGGATCGCGAATTCCATTACCTAGCTTAATTCCTCGGGTTGCTAAATAGAGTTCTGCCAGCCGGATCGCGAAGGAAAAACGGTATTCCTGTCGATCGTTGTTAGTGCCCAATAAACTGCGGCGCTGGTAGCCATCCGCATCGAGTACGAAATCTGCAAAGCCAACCTGTTCGGGTGGTAGCGCGGGCGGAGGTTTGACGATAAAGCCACTGCGATCGGGCAGTGCAATCTCCACTCCGATCGCATTCTTGCTGCTGCGAAACACCGATGTTAGTTCAGCATTACCTGGTTCCACCGGAATATCGCGGACAATATCTAGCCCGATCGCGATCGGTCGATACGTTTGCAACCGTTTGAGTAAATCGGCAATATCGCGATCGGGAATCGGATAAGTTCTAGCGCGTTGAATATCTTCCTCAGTGATGCCGACAATTACAATCCGTTCATCCATTGACTCAGGAGGACGCAAACGCAGAAATCGATCGAACGCAACCAACTCCCAAAACTGAAGCGCACCGCTCAATCTAGCCATCATCACAGCGACAATCACCATCACCCCTGGAAGCGCTCCTCGTCCCCAAGTCGTGACGCCCGCTTTCACTGCTTGCCATCGATCGCGCTTCACTAATCAATCAATCCTTCTTCCCTAGCTCGCACTTCCGTTTGAATCCGCAGATTCTTATCATCCTCAGGATACACCTCTAGCACATCTCGAATCTTAGTCCAGTAATACTGCACAGTGCGTTCAGAAACATTCATCCGTTTGGCGATCGCAGTATCCTGCAAGCTCTCGTGAAAAGCAAATTGCAACACTTGCATCCAGGCGGGTTTGAGTTGGAGCCCATTGCGGATCTCTCTGGGTGTATAAATCCGCTCGTGCAGTGCCCAATCAACCATTGCCAGCAAGTCTTTCATCGGCTGGCTCTTATCGACAACTGTGAAGCCACCCATGTGATTGTCGATCGACGGTTTCAGCCAAACTAAAGTCCGAACATGGGCACTCTGCACCACAATATTCAGAGTCGGATACTGCTCCATCAACGTTTTGAGGAGTTGAAGCCCTGAATTTGCTTGCGCCGTTTCGCCGATCGTCTCTGGCATCACCAGATCCACAATCACCAAATCCGGGGTAGTCTGCGCTATTTGCTGAAGGGCTGCCTGAGCAGTCGGAGCCGTCAGAATGTCTGCCTCTGGATATTCTTGCTTCAGAATGTTAAGCGTGCCACCTAACACCATCGCATGGTCATCCACAACTAAAAATGTTCGTTTCTCCGGTTGAGGTAAAGTCTGGGGCATAGTGCATAAAATAAAAATAGTAAGGGATGCGGGAAAATCAGCGTCTTTAGTTTAGGTAATCCGTCATCTTCTTACAATAGAGGAATTACCGGGTTTCCGTCCTGCATCTGTCCGCCAACTGTGGTTGTGGAGGTCGGCAACGAGAATTGCGCTAAAGCGCAGTTCTGATGATTGTGTTGCAAAATCCGCACTTCATCGGAATTATTCATCTCTCTCTTCTCGAACTCTGCGTTCTCTGCGTCCTCTGTGGTTAAATCATTCCCATGCCACCGGAAACGATCTTACGCACAGATAACTCGATCGGAGATTTGATTATATTTCTATTATAATCCTGGTATCCTAGTAAGAATAAGGATAATTTCATGCCAGCAGAAGGTTCGTATCAAGCGATCGCGTACAATCTGGAATTTGAGGGAGAAATCCAACGGTTAAAAGCTCAAGTTCTCCTCAGTTGGGAAAAGGAAGCGCGCACTTTAAAGTGGTTCGGTTTAGCCGACGGGATGAAAGTTTTGGAAGCGGGTAGCGGGCCGGGATTTTTCACAGAAAAATTGTTAGAATTGCTGCCAAACAGTTCGGTAACAGCGGTAGAAATTGACCCGGTACTGCACGAAAAAGCAGTAGCATATTTGCAGGACAAAGGGGGCGATCGAGTAAATCGCATTCAAGCATCAGTTGCGGATACTGGTTTGGCGGCTAACACTTTCGATTTTGCGATCGCCCGTTTGCTGTTCGTTCACCTTCCCGATCCCGTCGCAGCAGCTAAAGAAATATTCCGCATCTTGAAGCCTGGGGGAAAACTGGTGATTATCGATAGCGATGCGGATCTGTTTTGGCTGACAAATCCGCCTTGGTCAGTCGAGATTGTCAGGGAGAAATTCAAGCAGGTGATGGCATCGCGGGGCGGCAATTTATGCGTCGGGCGAAATCTGTGCCGCATTCTCAAAGAAGCTGGGTTTGTTAGCGTTGATTTAGAAGCGGTTGTCAGCCACAGCGATATCATCGGAATTGAGGCGTTTCAACCTTTGCTGGACTCCGGGCCCATTTTGCAAATGGTCAAACAAGGGTTCATTTCAGAGTCGGAAATAGAAAGCTATCTGGTTTCGCGGGATGAGTTTGTAGCTGCGGGCGATCGATCGATGATGAGTTTTTGGTTGATGGCTTGCGGGGGAAAAAATCCATAAATTTAAGACCCATTTTTCACAAAACATTGATGTTCGGCCGCAGCAAAACCTCTAGCACTATCGCTAAATTACCAGCTAACAAAGCAAACTTATCTAACAGTAAAACAATAAAAAGTTCACACAATAAATTCTGCCCTCGCTATTAGGTTAAAGCTGCAGGTATAGCTCTAGAATCGTATCATATCAAATGCGCTAGCATCGTCGGGCGTCAAATCTACTCAACAGCAAAAAATCAAGGAGCGAGTAACCAGACTTGAGATAATCCATCTGCGTTAATCTGTGTTTATCTGCCCTCATCTGCGGTAAAAAAAAGAGAATGTATTAACCGCAGATGACAAAGGATTGACGCTGATTCACGCCGATGAAGAGAATAGAGATAAGAATAATTCCGGTCCTAATACCAATTTAATGTGAAGTTGCACATATCTCGATCCCCCTAAATCCCCCTGATTGTTGGGGAGTAGGGGTTGACTTTGAGAAGAATCTTGTCCCCCCTTAGTAGGGGCGGTGCGACCCCTACTCCCCGTGCCCGCCCTCTTGGCTAGGGGGGATCGGATTCTATGCAACCTCATAAAAAATTGGTATAACAGATTTAATATCAAAGTTATAAATTTTCATATTAGCGATCGCTTTTTTAAAGCTTTCATGTTCTTCGCCTTTCTTCTAAAATTTTTGCTGTCATAGGTATCACCATCCTATTTGAATATTACTAGCCCCTACCCAGCACAAACCAGGCAGGGGCATTCACTCACATTCTAACTTAATGAACTAGCTCGATCGCCCTTTTAGTCAACGCCTCAGCAGTCAACCCATTAAACGCCATCAACTGACCAGCACTAGCAGTAGTTTCCCCCCGCTTCCAAGCGAAAGTATCCCGCTTGCAATTGCTGCGGAGCATCACAGGTTCCAACATCCCAGAAGCACCGCCTGTCACGCCTATCAAGGCATCTCCGCCAAACAATTCGGCAAATTTCTCATCGCTCAAAAAGCCGCCGTCAGCTTCCGAACAAGTATCCCAAGCAACATCGCTAGCACGGTACAAACGCCGAGGATTGACAACAGAAACAATTCGCACTCCAATGCCTTCTGTTTCCAAAAATGCGGCTGCTTCAAACACTGGCATTAAAGTCATGTCGCCGACAACTGCAAACACAACTTTCTTGCTTCCCCCTTGATTGTGGGCGGCTTGCGGGGAATCGACTTCGTGCAGCACTATTGCACCGTCTTGCAAACCTTGGCGAGTCTGTTCAAGAGTAGTGCGAATTGGCAGCGGCGACTTGCTTGCAGTAATCACAACTCCCTTATTTTTAGCAGTCAAAGCCCACTCATAACAAGCTTGAATGCTGTTAGCATCCGGTGGAAACAAAGGAAACACATTTCCGTTCCGCATCATCGCCGCAAAATAAGCCTCAATTTCCGGCCGCTGGTGCGTCCAACCGTTACGGCCTTGTTCCAATGCACCCGCTGTAAATAAGGTGACAGTTGCCGGAGTTGGACGGCGCAATTCTGCCATTGCTTGGGTTACAGTTTGCCAAATTGGTAAACCGTTAATGGCAAAAGATTCGTAGGAACACCACAAACTCCGCGCTCCAAATAGCGATAAACCTACGGCTAAACCGGCGCAAGCATCTTCGCTCAAAGGTTCGTAAACTTGACCGTTGGGCGATTGATTGTACAGGTCATCTGTCGTCGGGTGAATAATCTTAAGAGCTTGGTTGATATTGGCAATTGCCGATGCTTCGTTGCCGTCAGCATTAGTCACAAGAAAAGTCCGATCGCACTCGCCGACTTTCCCTACCAAACGTCCCATTGCTGTTGTCGAAATCTTCGGTTCTCCCCCAACTGCAAATTCTTCTAAAGGCAATTCGCCTAAATCTGCCAGCGGCAATGTAAACTCAGTAACAACTGTTTTCGCCGCCGGCCCGCCGCCCGCACGCTCGCAATTTGTCCGCACCAACTCCCAAGCAGCAGCAGTCAAAGCGCGCTCTTTTAAAGCACTGATAATGTGCGGAGCATCCAGTGTATCTTTCGGATAAAGGTTGTGAGATTTTGCTCCGCGCGCGTGGACGCCGGCACCTTTTAACTGTTTGATAATAAACGCAGTTAATTTGCCGCCGAGAGCAGATTTTGCCGCTTTGTCAACTCCTTGTAAAACAGCTTTGGTAAATGCCATGCGCTGTTCGAGCGAAAAAGCAGTGCTGTCAACATAATCTTCCGGTTGATTTTTATCGTCAAATTCTTTGGCATCAACTAAGATAACTTCTTCAAAACCGTTGCCTTGCCAATAAGCAATCATTTCAGCATTAGTTTTAGTTGAAACCATGCTGTGATGTTCCTGAGAATATCCGTTCCAAACTAACACTGGCAAAAAGTTAGTAGCTTTGGGATAAGCAGTGTGGAAATGCGCCATGCTGCTCATCGGATAAGGTTCGCCCATGCCGCCGTCGCCCATTGTGAAAGCAAACAGTTTGTCGGGGTGCAAAAGCGCTCCAGCCATTGCGAAATGCTGCCCTTGTCCGAGGGGGCCGGCCGGTGCTAAAAGGCCGGGAATGAAACCGGAAAGATGTCCTAATAAACCGTCTTTTTCTCGGAATTTATCGCGCACTTGCTGCACGTTGAAAATTCCCATATCCTCTAAAGATCGATCGAGAAACATGGCGCTGTAAAAGCCGGGGGCGTGATGGCCCACTTCGGTGACAATGTTCTTGTGTCCCAGCATCACCAAAGCGGCATAGGCCTCAGCTTGGCTAGCAAAACCCCCCGGATGTCCCGATGCCTTGCTGGCGGTGACTTGCAGCGTCAGGTACCGCAGGGCGTCTGCTCCCAGCATCGTTTGAAAGACGGCGACGGGATCGGCAGGATCGGCGATCGACTTGCTCCCCTGGGCGATCGCAGGTGTTTTCCCATAAGTATCAAAACCAGGGACTGTTTCAGAAAAATATTGAATGCCTTCGCAAAAAGCGGGCGTTGTTGACGTTGCCTGCGGGGTAGTTGCTGTCATGCTTGATACCTGAAAAATTTGAATTGGATTAATGTAAGAGTAATTTTATAGCTTCCGTGTTCCAAAAAATCATGAGTTCTATTATGTCAGTGATAAATAAGTAAAATCTCTCAAATTTTCAGCTAATAAGTAGTTTTTTGAGACCCCCGACTTATTAAAAAAGTCGGGGTTCTGTGTTTACCCATTACTAATCCCTCTAAAATCTCCAATCGCCAATCTAAAATTGTTCCAGCCGTTCCCGGACATCGATATACAGCACAGTACCGCTTTCAGAAAGAGAAGGCACAGCCTTTTGATTCCGCAGCCAAACAAAAAAACTGCTAAGTGCAGGAGTCGGATCTTGATCGCGGCGCAGCGTGTAGATCAAACCTTCGCAAGGCCCATTAACGCGGCTAGTCGTGCAAATCGCTTTCTGGTTATTTACCATACCCACAGTCACATAATTTAGCTGTTTATTTCGGTTATAATTCTCAAGGCGTTGAGTCACTTGTTGGCAGCGAGTTAGAGGATCGTAGCCAGAACTCGAAAAGAAATTAGAATTCCAGCGAATCCAAGGTTCCCTGAACCCTTGTGGATTTTGATACACAGTCACCGGCTCGCCCGTGGAGGTATCGCACACAAATCCTCCATAACCCAGATGCGGTTGGTTTTGACCAGAGGCGCTGCTGATAGAAAGATTGCTGAGAATATCCAAGCCGTTACGCTTATTTTGTGATAGCAACTCCCTAAAAGCATCGATCGGGATTGCCGCGTTCAATCCCGTTTTTATCTCTTCAATCTGACCGTTCCACTGACTCCTAATTGTGCCAACAGTATCCCCCTGGCCGTGAATTCCTATTACCCTGCCATCAGCATCAAATACAGGCCCGCCGCTCATCCCGCGCCTGGTTACAGCTTGGTAGCGCAGACGATACCCTGATGAGGCGCTGCCCAAGCGAGAAGAGATGATACCAGTAGTAAACTCAAGTTTTCGTTCAACTCCCGAAATTGGCAGCGGATAGCCCGAAACGTAAATAGCAGAACCAACAACAGCACGTTCTGACTCGCCCAGTGGTGCTACTGGATACTGTTCTCGGCTCTGAAACTGTATCAAAGCCAAGTCTATATCCGTGTCATTTTTAGGTAGGCGCTGTATTCTAATCGCAGCATAGTCCTTCTCCAAATGAGTGCGAATGCTGTATTTTTGAGCGAGGCTTGCCACCACATGATTAGCTGTCAGAACAGTGTAAATATTACCCTGTTTGGCAATAATTACTCCCGATCCACTAGCAAAAAAACCCAGCGTATTGTTGACTTCCACAGTTGTCAACGTCGCTAGCTGGGCAATTTCTTCGGCTGTTTTGGCACAGGCAGCATATTGTTGGCTAACAACCGCCGTCACTGTTAATGCACCTGTCAAGATGATTGTCAGCGCGTCAAACCGCAAACTCCACACATTCATCGATAACTCCCTAGATGAAACGAGGCGAACTGCCAATATATATAGCCTTTCTCAGTAACATGAGGTGCTCTCGCGGGCATAGGGCATAGCGCATAGAGCATAGGCCTCCGTCGGCATACCTCACCAAGATTGAGAACTGCTGTACTAATCGGAATTCCCCAACTGGATTTAACCATTTTTTCCAATAATTCCGCTGTTGGTTCACTTCCATCTTAAAAAGCATAAACGCCAAAATTTGGATCTCGATACTTGCCCCTACAGTTAATCCCCACCAAGAAACCTTTGGCATGAAAAATCGGGTCGCGGCTCATACCGATTTTAACCTCATTGGTATAACCCAAGCTATAACCGTGAGGCAAAGATTTGGGTAGCAGCACCGAAACGAAGCCCGCGTCCATCGATTTTAGATTTTAGATTTTAGATTTTAGAGGCGACCCCACGGATAAATGCGGGGGCTTGAGGATTTTCGATTTTCGATTTTGGATTGACTCGACGGATAAATCACGTGGCGGGTACCACCTTTGAAATTCGTGGTCAGCGAAACTCCCAACCTCAGCACCCGCAGGAAAGCCGACTACCAGCATTGCCTCAGACACCGCTCCTGCCTCAAGGCTTAAGCGTGCTATTTTATACTCGATCGCGCTGCGAAACAGAACGATCGCCAGATCGGTATTGCCCAGCCGGCTCAGAACTGCTAGCAGTGGGTAGAGGAGGCAGTCGTCGGTGACAAGTCCGATCGCCACAACGTGCTATTTAGTCAGCACCGTATAGCTTTGGCCATGCTGCCGGACGATCGTCCCAGAACCAGGAGATATTCCCGTCGGGATGCGTAGCGCTGTTTGACGCACCAAATTTTCCACCTCAATCCTTGGAATTGGCGATCGGATGGAAAATTTGCCAATCTTTAAGGCTGTCGGAACGGTGGGGAAAAGGGGGCAGTTGCACGCCATCAACAGTGTTTTCCCCTAGCTTTTCCCTGACATCAATGTAAGGAATTTTACTGGTTTCATCAAAAGACGGCATCCCAACATATCCTTGGCGCCAAGCCAACAAATTATACAAAGAGCCGATCGGGTCTTGGCCAGGTCTGAGGGTATAAATCAAATTTTGACACCGCCCATTGACTTGATTCGCCGTGCAGATGACGTTCTGGCCGTTCATTTGGCCCGCAGTAATGTACTTAAGCATTCGTTGGCGGCGATAGGTTTCGAGGCGTTGACTCACTAATTGACACCGAGTGGCCGGATCGTAGCCAGAACCGGAGAAATAATCGGAAGTCCACTCAATCCAAGGCTCTACGGCACCTTGAGCGTTTTGGTACACTGTCACCGGCGCACGGGTCGAGGTGTTACACCAAAATCCACTTTCCCCCGGTACTTGCCGACCGTAACTCGATCCAGAAGCAACCGTCAGGCCGCTGAGGGCGATGGCTGTTGCCACCAAAACTTTTGTCAATAATTGCTGTCTCATGATTTTTTCCCTGTGTTTTATGAGATTCGGCACAAAAATCACCGAATGCTGCGATAACACCCTTGACACGCTTGTTCGTTACAACTCCGCTGACTTGGAAATTATGTTCTTCGCGACTTGACCAGAAACCTGTTTTTTTTACGAAAACACTTCGTTGTAGCCCTTATGCCTGGTTAAAAAACCCGGTTTTTTTGCTCTTGATGCGTAAGTTTTGATATTGTTCGCGACTTGCACGTTTCCTCTAACGGCGATTTCGGCGCTGTTAAAAAAAACGCTCCGAAGCCGAGCTTAAAATGCCCGCGCAAGTCGCAATTCTGTCCTCATTACTACTAATCCAGCTCGGGCTGTCGCAAACCGGAAAGAGGCTCTTTGCCTCAGATATTGGAATGGCTCGAATTGCAAGGGTACATCACACCTAGTGACACGATATTTGATATCACTTACGTGCTCGGTCGCGAGCTTGATCTGCTGAGACAGGTAGACTCCTGGGTTACTGCACTGAAGGGTAAAACCCATCTTGCTGGAGATAACACTAAAATCCAGGTATTAAAAAGAACTCTTAACTTGTTTTCATCTCCGTACTGCGGGAAATACTTCTAAGTGAGTGTAATCAGGGTCTAAGTGCTTTCTACCACCAAAATTTACCCTCCATACACTGACGTTTAGTAGAGTATTAAAAACTATGAACCGTATCTGCAAACAGTTAGGATATTTAGGCGTTTGGTTAATTTTGATGGGCGGTAGCAGTTGTTCTAGCTCAGATGCAGCTACCTCAACCGAAAACCAGAGGCAACTCTCAGCAAGCGCCCCTCAGTTCCAACACCTACAGCTAACGGGAAATCAAATTGAGGGCCGATCGAGTCAATTAACGCAGCCTTCTAACTCTGTTGCCTCAGTTTTAGGCAGTGCTGCCCTCTCAGAAAATACTGCCACCGTTACGGTTTATAAGGTAGATAATTTGTGTCAAACTCTGAAGCAGGAAACAGTTACAGGCCCAGAGAATCAGTTAATGTCATCGGCGGTTAATGAAGTGTTAAAGCAGCAGATTTTCGATAGTCTTGGTTTGGCTGGTTATCGCCTCAAGATCGATCGCGACCTCGGAATAGCTACCGTGGATCTGCGAGCATCGGGAAATTCGCGGCAGAAATTGCAAAATCTGTCGAGTTGTCAGATGTTAGGTTTGTTCGGTGGGCTGCGCCAAACTTTAACCAGTTATGCTCCTTGGCAAATCAAAACTGTGCGTTTTACAGAGCTTGGGGAGGACATTTTGAACACGGTTAAAGAATAAGCTAGTGAACTAACCTGACGGTCAACGGAGTACCGTTAGACCGCAGGCTTCTTTTTCCTTTTGTTCAAAGGCTTTTTTGAGTGACGGAGTTCCCCCGCCACTTTCGTAAGTTAGACCAATCCTTCTTATAAGTTTGGCTGAATTTTCATCTCGATCTAAGGATTCTCCGCACTGGCAATAATGCCATCGCTCCGACAATTCTTTTGGTACTTTATTAAGGCAATTCCAGCAATGCCCAGATGTGCCTTTGGGGTCAACAAATAAAACGCTTTTACCTAATTTCCAGGCAACATATTTGAGGACGCTGGCGAATTGTCCGTGAGCAGCATCAAGCATGGATTTATTCAAACCACTTTTAGCTGATTGACCATTAGGTAAATAAACCAAGCTACCATTCTCAATGTCAGTCTTCGGCTTGGCACGTCTAGTCAGATTTTTGACACTCAAATCTTCAACAACTAAAACATCACATTTGCCGAATAGCTCCTGTGCCGTTTTGAATTGAAAATCTACTCTATATCTAGCTATAAACTGGTGAAGTTGAGAAATCTTATCCTTGATTATTTTCCAAGGCTTAGAACCTTTAACCCTACTAGCCAGCTTCGCTTGAAGTTTTGCTAATTTCTGGGCAGATTTTCTCAAAAATCTAGGATTTTCAACTCTTTCACCATTGGAAAGGTAAATGTAATTCGTGATTCCCAAGTCGATACCAAGAGTATTTTTATCAGTTGGTTGAATTTCTGCAACCGTTACGGGAACAGTCTTATCTTCTAGCGTTAAGGAAATATACCACCCATCCGCTTCTCGAATAACCGTTCCCGTCTTAACCTTAAATCCTGTTGGTATTGGACGATGGAAAACCATCGGTACTTGACCTATTTTTGCGAGGTCAATACAAATCCTATTCTGCTCATCCTTAATAATGTCAAGATTGTCTAATTGAGGATAAGTGAAAGATTTGTAGTAGTGAAGTCCTTTGAACTTGGGCTTGCCTCTACGATTGCCATTTTTGTCGGGCGTTGTAAAATTTGAAAAGGAAGTTTCAACCCTGTTGACGACATCCTGTAAAACCTGAGAATCCAACACTTTATAATCAGGAAATTGCTTTTTAGTGTTTTTCATGTCGGCAAGCTGTATGGTTTGCCACTGTACATATCCGCCTTCAATGTTCGAGAAAACCTCACCTTTTTTAGTTAAAGGATTGCCTGATTCATCCTTTTTTCTACCATCCCTAGTCTGCACCCTAGTTAAAGGAATATTTTGATAAATTTCCTCAACAGTAACTATCGAAACAATCAGGGGGCAGGCCTTGATAGGTGTTCTCGTGGCTTCCCACCATCTAAATCTTTCGCCAAGTCGGTAGTTGTACTGCCGACGACAGAGTTCTAAATGAGCCACAATTGTTGCTAATTGGGCTTTGGTGGGTTTGAGGCGGTATTTGTATGTGAGTTGCATCGGAAACTCCTTTTTCGACCTACCTTAATGTACCATTTGTTTTGATTTAATATTTAGAAAGTACATCAAAATTTAAGGTACTTGCAATGTTTAATTGTCGGTTTCCGTCCGCGACACCCGACGCTTCTGGACATCACGCTCGGTAATTTATTCGGGGTACTTCGCGTAGCGCTCAGATTCATCCCCTCTAAATATACCGAGGGACTTCCCGGCTGATAGTTAAAATTATTGGAGATGGGACTTACGCAATTCTCCCCTTAAAAACAAGGGTTGGGAGGGATTAAATAAACCTTCAAACCCTTTGAGGTTTTTTGATGCTGCTAAGTCCTGTGACCAAAACCCCGGTAATTCCTATGACACTACCTGACGGCCCCAAAAGCCCCCGCTTCGTGCAGCTAATTCAATGGATCGGCGATCCGCTGACATACATGGATAAATGTGCCAAACAATACGGCGACATTTTCACGGCTCAAGTGAACAACGGGAAACCATTGGTGATGATCAGCCACCCGCAAGCTATCCAGGAGATGCTCAACAGCAACGCGTTTCACGCTCCAGGCCGCCTGAACAGCCTCCTCAAACCCCTGCTGGGAGAACAATCCATGTTTCTCCTCTCAGGAGAAAGGCACAAACGCCAGCGCCAATTATTGATGCCACCCTTTCACGGGGAACGGATGCGGAATTACGGTCAACTAATTTGCGATATAGCTCAAGATGTTGCCAGCAAATGGTCGGCCGATCGACCTTTTGTGGCCCGCAGCGCCATGCAGGAAGTCACCATGCGGGTAATCTTGCAAGCTGTCTTCGGCATGGATGACGGGCCGCGGTTACAAGCACTCAGACCACTACTTGCCTCAGTCGTCGATATGACCAACTCTCCCCTGCGATCGAGCATACTGTTTTTCGGCTGGATGCAGCAAGATTGGGGATCTTGGAGTCCTTGGGGACGCATGAAACAGCGGCAGCGGAAAGTTGACGCACTCATCGACGCGGAAATTGAAGAACGCACACAGCAACCAGACGCCAGCCGCACCGACATTCTCAGCTTAATGATGGCCGCGCGCGACGAAAACGGGCAACCAATGACGAAGGAAGAATTGCGCGACGAGTTGATGACGCTGCTGCTGGCAGGCCACGAAACCACAGCAACGGCCCTAGCTTGGGCGTTTTACTGGATTCACCACCTGCCCTCGGTGCGCCAGAAGTTGCTGCAAGAATTGGACAGTTTGGGGGAAAATCCCGACCCGATGGAGATTTTCCGCTTACCTTACCTGAGTGCAGTTTGTCAGGAGACGCTGCGAATTTACCCCGTGGCAATGCTGACGTTTCCGCGAGAAGTTCTCACGCCCGTGGAACTGATGGGACATCAACTCGAACCGGGCACAGTTGTCGTCGGCTCGATTTATTTGACTCACAGACGGGAGGATTTGTATCCAGAACCGCTGCAATTTAAACCGGAACGGTTTTTGGAGAGACAATTCTCGCCTTACGAGTATTTGCCCTTTGGAGGCGGCAGCCGCCGCTGTATCGGCTTGGCGCTGGCGCAGTTGGAGATTAAACTCGTGTTGGCAACCATTTTGCGGGATTTCGACCTAGTATTGGCCGAGAAAAAGCCCGTACAGGCCAAACGCCGAGGGGTGACTTTAGGGCCGGCCGGCGGCGTGCGGATGGCCCTGCTGGGGCGGCGGATGTCGCAGCAGAAGCCTGAACCTGTTGTTAGTGGGGTTTGAAGTCGCAGCAGTTGCAGGTGGCGATCGAACTTTCAGCTTTGAGTGCAAACAATTTAGCGAGAATGTGCGATCGTCCGCCAATGCCACCATTTTTTGTAGCCCCCGCTACAGATAAATAGCTAGAATCCTTGACCTGTAAGCCTCCCCCCTCTCAATTTTCAAATTCTCAGTCTAAAATAGTATGAACCTCGCAAACACAGCCTGAAAGCAAAAGTGGGTGATTGCAATAGTCCTCTTGATATCTCAAAAGCCTCCCTGCCATACTGTAAAAACATATGCATACCCTGTTATTCAGCAAGGTCGGAAGCGCGTTGGCATTGCCTGCAATCTTCCGGCCTCTTTATTTTTTGGGCTACTTCCGGCATTGGGTACAAGATGCTGAAGGGAAGGCAAAAATATAAATTCTCCCCCTGTTCCCATCTGCCCCTGTCCCCAATCTAGAGTTCTGCCTCTCATTGAAATAGAATCCGACAGCAAGTTTAAGGAATCACTAAGGAATAATTAATAACTTGTTAAATCAGCTCCTTTTGCCCTTCTCTCAATCTTCTGTTTTCAGAAATTCCGATACCGAGACAGACTTCGGGAGACTATCCAGATCCTGAATTTCGCTTTCGTGGGCAAAAAACTCGACTTCTTTGTCGTCAATCTGGATCTGATAGCTAGCGGTAGCTGTCACAACCCGTCGCTTTTTTTTATCTTCTATTAAAACCCAACACACAACAGGTCTTACCCATCTCTCAACGTGCTGGTTTTGCTTCGTACTCCCAAAGGCATACCAGCCTTTAGCTTCAATAATTTGAAGCACTTTAAACTCGTTATTTGCCATATATCTCTATCGCGTTAACTTCAGTATTCTTCTTAGATAGAACGGCTAGCTTGCTAAGCAGGGCAAAGGTTTGACTATTCCAAGCCGCACTTGATAACCTGATTTTTCGTCAGGAGAAGCGGGTTTACAGGCCCTTGTCTGCGTTGTTGCCTGCTAAATTTAGTGGGATCTTTTTGTACTCTCCCACAATTACGGTAAAGTATCTATACCCCATCCTCAAAAATTATTCTCGCATTAGCCTCAACAGCAGCCAACTAGACGTTAGCTAGCTGCATCTAAGTGGATGCCAACTGCTTCTAACGCCTGGTTGGTGAGAGCGATCGGCATACAATCCGGTTAAGACTTTTTGCTGCAATCAACTATCATCTTTACCCGATGGGGTAAAACTTAACTAGAGGTTGCCGCTTTCAATTCTAAGCCTCGGCGCGCCTAATTCCTAATTAATTGTATGGTGTAGTTGATAATTGCCAAACCGTCGATCGCACTCAACAGCCGTGTCTAACTCTTCGATTACCATTACCGTTAAACTGTTTGCCGCCTTCGGTGAAGCCTACGGCGTTTCGGAACTTACCTTAGAACTTCCTCCCGAAACCCCAGTGTCTCAAGTGCTCGAAAGCTCGATCGCCCAATATCCTCAATTAGAACAATGGCGCGATCGCACCCGCTTTGGCCTCAACCTGGAATTCGTCTCCCCCGACACCATCCTCCAAGACGGCGACGAAGTTGTCCTCATCCCTCCCGTCAGCGGCGGGTAGGCTAAGTTGGTTAATCTGAAATGTTGCACCATTCTCAATAAGCTTTTTATGAACAGGCAAGATGCTTGTTCCACAAAGAATGAATTTTGTTGTGGAACAGGCATCTTGCCTGTTAAGCGAGAAGGGTGCAATATCTCAGTTAATCAAAAATTCGAGGTTTTGTAGTTGTGTTCGATCGCACGACTGCCCAATTCTTAGCCCAAAAAAGATTTATTAAGTTTTGTAACAATTTCGTCGGCAAATCATCCTTGAGCTCGATCGGGCTTGCGTGCAGGGCTGACAATCTGGATTAAGAACCCGATCGTGAAAACAACTCAAATCCTTGTGGTGTGGGCGTCCCGCCCGCCCAAATATCAAAGTTAAATACACCACCTTTTAACTGAAAAATCAATCCCGACTAAAAAAATCGGGTATGGTTGACGGGCTAAATTGACCGTGCTAATCTTGCACAAGACTAAGAAAACATCGCAAAACTAGAGAGTTGAGCTATGACCCAGGCGACCAGAACCCAATCCACAGCAGCAACCTTCACAGCCCTCAAATGTAAAGAATGCGGCGAAGAGTACGAACTCCAAGCCAAGCACGTCTGCGATTGCTGTTTTGGCCCGCTTGAAGTCAAGTACGACTACGACGCCATCCGCCGCAGCGTCACTCGCCAAACCATCGCAGCCGGCCCCAACTCGATCTGGCGCTACCGCGCATTTTTACCAGTCGCTACAGATAACGTCATCGATGTCGGCACTGGGATGACTCCTCTATTAAAATCCCACCGCTTGGCGCGCCGCCTCGGTCTAAAAAATCTTTATATTAAAAACGATGCCGTCAATATGCCCACTCTCAGCTTTAAAGACAGAGTGGTGTCAGTCGCCCTCAGCAGAGCGAGAGAATTGGGTTTCACAACGGTATCCTGTGCCAGCACCGGCAATTTAGCTAACTCTACGGCTGCGATCGCCGCCCACGCCGGACTCGACTGCGTAGTCTTCATCCCCTCCGACTTAGAAGCAGGCAAAGTCCTCGGCACTCTGATTTACAATCCAACTGTCATGGCAGTTCACGGCAACTACGACCAAGTTAACCGCCTCTGTTGCGAAGTCGCCAATACACATGGCTGGGGATTTGTCAATATCAACTTGCGTCCCTACTATTCCGAAGGCTCCAAAACCCTCGGTTACGAAGTTGCCGAACAACTAGGCTGGCAATTGCCCGATCACATCGTCGCTCCCCTCGCCTCCGGCTCTTTGTTCACAAAAATTTACAAAGGTTTTCAAGAATTCATCGAAGTCGGTTTAGTTGATGAAAAGAAAGTCCGATTCAGCGGCGCCCAAGCTGACGGCTGTTCCCCCATCGCCCAAGCCTTCCGCGAAGGCCGTGATTTCGTCAAACCGGTGAAACCGAATACAATTGCTAAGTCGATCGCGATCGGCAATCCAGCCGACGGTATGTACGCCTTGGAAATCGCCCGCAAAACCAACGGCAACATTGAATCCGTCAGCGACACCGAAATCATCGAAGGCATGAAACTGCTAGCAGAAACTGAAGGCATATTCACAGAAACCGCAGGCGGCACGACCATCGCAGTCTTGAAGAAACTTGTAGAAGCAGGTAAAATCAATCCCGATGAAACCACCGTCGCTTACATCACCGGCAACGGTTTGAAAACGCAAGAAGCAGTTCAAGGCTACATCGGCGAACCCATCACCCTCGAACCGAAACTAGAAGCGTTCGAGCGCGCCCTAGAACGCGCCCGCACGCTCGAACGCTTGGAATGGCAACAAGTTTCGGTTTAATAGTCATTAGTCATCAGTCATTAGTCATTAGTTATTAGTTATTAAGCTGTTGACTAATGACTGAGGACTACTGATTAATAGTCATCAGTCATTAGTCATTAGTTATTAGTTATTAAGCTGCTGACTACTGACTAAGGACTACTGATTAATAGTCATCAGTCATTAGTCATTAGTTATTAGTTATTAAGCTGCTGACTACTGACTAAGGACTACTGACTAAGGACTACTGACTACTGACTACTGACTACTGACTACTGACTAAGGACTAAAAAAATGACCGTCAAAGTTTTAATTCCCACTCCCCTGCAAAAATTTACCAACAATCAAGCCACGATCGAATGCGCCGGCGATAACATTTCCGAACTAATTGAATCCCTGGAAACCAATTGTCCTGGCATCAAAAAAAGCCTGTGCGACGAAAAGGGAGAACCCCGCAGATTTCTCAACTTCTACGTCAACAGCGAAGACATCCGCTTTTTGGATGGCTCAAAAACAGCCCTCCAAGATGGCGATGAAGTCAGCATTGTTCCTGCTGTTGCTGGTGGCTGATTAATTTTTAACCGCAGATTGAGGCAGACGAACGCAAATGAACGCAGATAGTTATTTAAATCTATCTGCGTTCATTTGCGTTTTAGGAAATCAAATGTAGGTTGGTAGCTGCGCTTGGGTACCCAAGCGCAACTACAAACCTAAAACTTATTTCTTTGTCCGCAGTGCGTCAGAAAATTATCGCACTAGGAAGCTGCCCTTGCAGCAGTCCGGGGACGGCGCCGGCCAGTCACCTGATTGGCAGGAGATGGCAAGGATGGGGATGGCAAGGATGGCGATGCCGATGATGGCGATGATAATAGCTTAGGTGCTTCCAGGGCACCTGGAGATACTGCTGCTTTTTCCGATCGCACGGCTTCTTCAGGAATTTGCATCAGGAATACCAGCAACGGATTGCTTTGCAGTTCCCGGCGCATCACTCGCCCAATTGCCTTTTCTATTTGCGTTTGAACTCCTACCCAGTCAATGTCAACTTGCGAGTCAGCAGTCGCGGGTTTTACAAATTCTGACCAGCGATCGCTCAAAACTGTTTCAATGGTTTGAGTGATTAATCCGATCACCTCCGCGCGATCGGCTGATGTCACTACACCTTTCAAGTGAACTTCTGGTTTGGCAACTAATTTGCCTTCCCAATTCAAAGCCGCCGCTACCGTTACAACGCCATCTCCGGCTAACTGCTGACGTTCCTTGAGGACGCTAGCTTTGACCACGCCCGATCGAGAAGCATCTACCAATTCAATTCCTGAAGGCACTTGACCAGCGACTCGCATCGAATTTTCGGTCAATTCTACGACATCGCCGTTATCAATAACCACCATATTGCTAGCGGGAATGCCCATGCTTTGAGCCGTCTTGGAGTGCTGGATCAGCATCCGGTGTTCCCCGTGCACTGGCAAGAAGAACTTGGGACGAGTCATGTTAATCATTAACTTTTGGTCTTCTTGACAACCGTGACCCGAAACGTGAATGCCTTTATCGCGGCCGTAAACCACGTGTGCTCCCAGCATCATCAGTTTATCGATCGTGTTTACCACTGCGATCGTATTTCCGGGAATCGGATTAGCCGAGAAAATGACTGTATCGCCCTTTCTGATTTTCAGTTCGTGATGTTCGCCGTTAGCAATGCGAGTCATCGCCGCCATTGGTTCGCCTTGGGAACCTGTAGTTAAAATCAGCACCTTGTCTTCAGCCAAATTGCGGATTTCTTTCAGCGGTTTGAAAATACTATCTTCGCATTTGATGTAGCCGAGATTGCGGCAGTGAGCGATGACGTTAAGCATCGACCGGCCAACCACTCCGACATACCGATTGTTTTTCTTAGCCAAGTCCAAAACAATTTGCAATCGGTGTACCGACGAAGCAAAAGTCGTCAGCAGCACTCTTCCCGGTGCTTGAGCGATAATTCTGTCTAAATTCGGCGCCACAGAACCTTCCGAAGCGGTAAAACCGGGAACTTCCGAGTTAGTAGAATCGCTAATCAAGCACAACACGCCTCTTTCGCCGTACTCCGCTAGCTTTTGCAAATCAAAATGCTCGCCGTCTACAGGAGTGTGGTCAATTTTAAAGTCTCCGGTGTGGATCACAATTCCCACGGGAGTGTGAATTGCCACAGTAAAACTGTCGGCCATCGAGTGAGTGTTGCGGATGTATTCGACTAAGAAATTCTTGCCAATTCTTACAGTATCCCTGGGTCGAACCGTTCTCAATTCAGTG
Organism: Microcoleus sp. B13-B6; assembly: GCF_036705405.1. Taxonomy (NCBI): domain Bacteria; kingdom Bacillati; phylum Cyanobacteriota; class Cyanophyceae; order Oscillatoriales; family Microcoleaceae; genus Microcoleus; species Microcoleus sp. B13-B6. The sequence goes on along the minus strand of NZ_JAUBUJ010000001.1, from coordinate 224,482 downwards.
CGGTGAGACACTCCGGCTTCTTCGAGTTTTCCGGCTAGCAAAGCCATCGCCAAACGGGGGCCGTAGATGACCGGAATTTCAAATTGTTTGAGGTGATAAGGGATACCACCTATGTGGTCTTCGTGACCGTGAGTCACGATCATACCTTTAATTTTGTGGCTGTTTTCCCGCAGGTAAGTCATGTCTGGGAGGACAATATTTACCCCGTGCATTCCATCTGTCGGGAACGCTAAACCGGCATCTAAAAGAATGATTTCGTCGCCGTACTCGAACACACAAGTGTTTTTACCGATTTCGTGCAGCCCGCCGAGGGGAATAACTTTTAGAGCAGATGCAGTTGTATTTTTGATCATGCGTATCCTTTGTTAGTTATTTTTGTTATTGGTCTGTTAACTGTTGACTGTTGACTGTTGACTGTTGACTGTTGTCTGTCGTCTGTCGCCTACTGTCTATACCTCTCCAATAATCCCTGTGGAACAGGCATCCTGCCTGTTCAAGACAAGCTTTTTGGGAGGTTTTTATCTGTTGTTCGTTGATGGGGGCGATTTTTTCCAAGATATTTGTGGAAAACTCCCCTACGGGGTTTTACTATCCCCTACAGTCAGTTGTCTTTTGCCTTCAGTCTTTAATCCTCAGTCTTTACTTTTTGACTGTTAGCTAATTACTAACAGTTAATTACTAATGACTAATGACTAACAACTAATGACTTATCACAACCAATATTCAGTTGTCTGAAAACTCGTTCTCGCTCGTCTAGCTAGCTGATACTGCTGCTAGCTGACTCAGTACGTCCTTTAACTTTTGAGTTACCTCAACGGGCGGATCGCACAGGGGCGGACGGGTGGAGCCTACATCCCAGCCTTGAAGTTTGAGAGCTGTCTTGACGGGAATGGGATTTGTGGTGAGAAAAAGAGCTTTAAACAGGTCAAAAAGTTGCAAGTGAATCTGGGTAGCGACTTGAACTTGACCGGCCTCGAAAGCTTTGATCATCTGTTGTAGTTGCTCTCCTACCAGATGGCTGGCTACGCTAACTACACCAGATCCTCCTACCGCCAACATTGGCAAAGTTAGGGAATCATCTCCAGAATAGATGGCAAATTCAGGGGATGTCAAGCACCGAATTTGACTTGCTTGATCCAAGTTGCCACTTGCTTCTTTTACGGCCACAATGTTGGGGATTTCTGCCAATCGAGCCACCGTTTCCGGCAACATATTCTGACCAGTGCGACCGGGGATGTTATATAACATTATAGGCAATTCGGGAGCAGATTGCGCGATCGCCCGAAAATGATTATATAAACCTTCTTGCGGCGGCTTGTTGTAATAAGGAACCACCTGCAAACAACCATCTAACCCTAGTTTAGCTGCTTTTTGGGTAGCTGCTACTGCTTCTGAAGTAGAATTCGATCCGGCTCCTGCGATTACCAACGCCTTACCGGCCACCGCCTTTTGTACCACCTGAAATAATTCGTACTCTTCATCCCAGGTCATAGTGGGAGACTCGCCAGTAGTGCCGCACACTACCAAGCTATCAGTACCGCGATCGGCTAAATGAACTGCCAATTTTTCTGCTACCGCATAGTTAACGCTGCCGTCTTCCTTAAACGGCGTAATCATTGCAGTCAGAACCCGTCCAAACTTTACCACACTTTCTCCGATTTTAGACTGTTGATGTTTGATTTTAAATTTTTGATTTCAGATGAAAGGTTGATCTAAAATCCCCAATTTCAATTTCCCAATTGCCAGGGTTCCCCCTAAGTAGAAGCCGCCGCCACTTGGGTTCGCAACAAATCTTTTTGGGCCAGCAACTCAGCTATCTGCACCGCATTTAAAGCCGCCCCTTTGCGAATTTGATCGCCCGACAGCCACATTTCCAACCCGCAGGGGTGAGAAATATCTTGGCGAATCCTGCCGACTAACACGTCATCCTTACCGCTGGCCTCGACCGGCATCGGGAAATAATTAGCTTGCCAGTCTTCTACCAGCTTAACCCCGCTTGCCTGCTTTAAGATTTCCCTGGCCTCGATCGCGCTAAAAGGCTCTGCAAACTCTAGATTAATCGCTTCCGAATGAGCCCGCAGTACGGGAACCCGCACACAAGTTGCCGTAATTTTAATCTCGTCCGTACCAAATATCTTCCGAGTTTCGTTTACCATTTTCATCTCTTCTTCACAATACCCCAAATCATTAATCGGGGTGTTGTGCGGAAACAAATTAAATGCTAAGGGGTAGGGAAATATATCTGTTTGGGGCGTTTCCCCCTGCAAAATTGCTCTTGCTTGAGCTTTCATTTCCTCCATTGCCCTCGCCCCCGCGCCGCTGGCTGACTGGTAAGTCGCTACAACTATGCGCTGTATCGGCCTAACTTTGTGAAGCGGCCAAACGGCAACTGCCATCAAAATAGTCGTGCAGTTGGGATTAGCAATTATACCTCGGTGAGCTGCCGCCGCTTGGGGATTGACTTCTGGAACCACTAGCGGTACGTTCGCATCCATGCGGAAAGCGCTAGAATTGTCAATTACCACTGCTCCGGCTGCCACCGCTTGCGGAGCCCATAATTTAGAAGTAGAGCCGCCGGCAGAGGCGAGCACCAGATCTACGTTATCAAACGATCGCGCCGAAACTGCTTCGACCGGCAGCATCTCGCCGCCAAAAGGCAAGGTAGTGCCTGCTGAACGTTCCGAAGCCAGCAGCTTCAAGTGAGAAATCGGAAAACTCCGGCTGTGCAATAGTTCTAGCAACTCGGCACCGACTGCGCCGGTAGCCCCTAAAATGGCAACTCGATAGGATTGAGACAAATTAGTTTCCTCCACAAATTAAAGTCTAAACGATCGAAATCAAAAATTTAAATAACTGCAATTCTCAATATCAAACTTAATTAATGTTATGCGACATCAGGAGCATGAGAGGATAGCAATGGTGCAGTTAAGCGAAAAGGCAGATCGAACTTCCTGAATGCGACGTGCGATCGTACCCAATGCCAGTTTAGCATCTTTTGTCGCTCGCCCACGCCCAATCCGCATCCGGTTAAGTTTTGCGATATATCTGCATTTTCGCAGGCGCATCCATTGACTTTGACTGGCCGCAGAGACCGGCAAGATTGACATCACAGGGCGATATGTGCTATGGTGCATCGGCAATTAGTGGACTTAACCTCCACATTCCTAGCAGCAAAAGCTAGTATCCTCAAACCAAAACTATTTGGCAAGAGCCAAAAAAGTAGCCGGCAATGACTTACAGTCTCATCCGGTAAAGGTGTTGTAGTTGTGCCGTTACGAGTCAAAGCGTACCAAATTAAAATGCAGGCAAAGTCAGATTTGTATGTATTTTATCAAGGAAATTGGGTCTAAAACCCTGTCCTTCTAGGACGGCTTTAATTTCTTAAATCCCTTCCTAAAAGTCAGGAAATTTCTAGTATTCTAGAGTAGTCAAGGTTAAACTCCTGCGCCCTAGTGCATAAAAACAGTTAACGACACACTTTGGCGCGTAAACCGGGGGACAAAGAGCGGCGAAAACTCTATAAACAGCTAGGGGCTTAACACAGTTCCTTTAACCAGAGAAACAAACTATTTAGTCTTGTTAAGTAGGGTAGGGCATACCCGAACTCTAGGTAAATATCCTAGTACGCTTTTGGAGATAGACCAAGAAGGGATGACTGCGAATCAGGCTCGTTAATTGGTAGGATTTCTACGGTTAAAAAGTTTGAGGATTGCCGAAAGGACGCAACATTTTAAGGTCAGTCGCTGAATTAAGAATCCCTGTCCTTTAGGTCAGGGAGTGTCAATACACTATTGTTAAATATCAAAAAAGCCGATGAAAGTAACCCAGGAAAAACTTCCAGCTAGCCAAATTGGTCTGGAAATCGAAGTACCGTCAGAAAAGTCAAAACAAGCTTACGAGCAAGTAATTAAACAATTTGCTCGCGAGGTTAATATTCCTGGGTTCCGCAAAGGCAAAGTTCCCCGTCAAGTTTTGCTACAGCGCCTAGGCCAGACTCGTTTGAAGGCGACGGCTTTGGAAAATTTGATTAATGATTCCCTGCAAAAAGCCCTCGAACAAGAAAAAATTGCCGCAATTGGCAGTTTTGAACTTCGCACCGAGTTTGAAGAATTACTAGAGAAGTTCGATCCAGAACAGCCTCTGATTTTTTCGGCGAAGGTTGATGTACAACCCGAAGTGAAAATGGGTCAGTACACAGGTTTGCAGCTTCAAGCAGAAGAAGCTAAGTATGATGAGGCTCAGGTAGATGAGGTACTGGCCAAATATCGATCGGACAAAGCTACTTTAATCCCTGTAGAAGGCCGGCCGGCTCAGTTGGGAGACACGGCTTTGGTTGATTTCTCCGGTAGATTTGCGGAAGCACCCGAAGGCGAAACTCCCGCAGAAATTCCTGGCGCTCAAGCAGAAGACTTTCAAGTAGAATTATCGGAAAATCAGTTTGTACCGGGCTTTATCCAAGGCATGATCGGGATGAATCCAGGAGAAACTAGAGAAGTTTCTGTGCAGTTCCCAGATGAGTATAGCAGTGAAGAATTAGCGGGGAAACCTGCCGTCTTTACGATTACTCTCAAAGAACTTAAGGAAAAAGAATTGCCGGAGTTGGACGACGACTTCGCCCAAGAAGTCAGCGAGTTTGAAACTTTAGCAGAACTGCGCGAATCGCTCGAAACTCGGTTTAAAGCAGACCAAGAAAACAAGACATCAGCTAATAAGGAAAAAGCTATATCAGCAGCCCTCGCGCAGCTAATAGAAGTGGAAATTCCCGAAACAATGCTCGATCGCGAAATCGATTATTTGTTGAATCAACAAGCCCTCCAATTGAAAAATTACGGCATAGATATCAACCAACTGTTTACCGAAGAAAATATGGGCCCGATGCGGGAACGCTCGCGCCCGGAAGCAATCGATAGGCTCAAGCAGACTCTAGCTCTGGCAGAAGTAGCCAAGCTGGAATCCTTATCTGTTGAACCAGCAGAAGTAGCAGCAGAAGTAGCAAAAATCAGAAAGCAGTTTCCCAAAGGAGATTTTGACCCCCAAAGGTTGCAGGAATTTGTAGCAGAAGACTTGCTCAAACAAAAAACCCTGAAATGGTTGGAAGAAAAAGGAACAATCGAACTCGTACCTGAAGGCTCACTGACTCCTGCCGCAGAAGAATCTGATGCAGATGCAGATGATGCAGATGATGCAGAAACTTCAGAAGCAGCCACAAGCGTCGAAGTTGAAGTTGTAGGCGAAGATTAGGGCGCAGAATCAAAGTAGTAGGGACACCGCACGCCAGCCCTTCTTCGTGTCAACAAACACGTTAAACCCGCAGTCCGGCAGGGGTTTAAACCCCTGCCTCAAAGCTAAAGTCCTCGCTATGAGGACTGAATAATTCATTAGTCCTCATAGGGAGGACTTTAGCTATAAGCCCCGTGGAATTCATTCCCTGGCGGACTAGCGGGCCCACTGGTGGACTTGGCGGGCTGAAATCTTAAGTGGACACTAAGGGGGTATTGGAGTGTCCCTACGGCGGGGATCGATCGGAGGTATCTGAAGTGCGATCGAATTTTACGTTAAATGTCGAGCTACTGTTGAATTTGGGTTAAATAGTCACAAGATTTTTGCTCGACTATACCCAATGCCCAATGCCCCATTCCCCATTCCCCATTCCCCATTCCCCCGATATCTGTTCAGAAGAGGCATAATAGTTAAAAGCTGGCGGCTTAATTTAAAGCTTTCATCAGCAGCAGCAAATTGTCTAGAATCCTTGACTGGTGTCTTATGGTTGTATCTCAATCTTCCAATTACCTAATTACAAGCTATAACGATTTTGATGTCAGTTCCAGCCCCAGCAATGTAGTGCCGATGGTGCTAGAACAGTCGGGGATGGGCGAGCGAGCCTTTGACATTTACTCGCGCTTGCTGCGGGAGCGAATTGTGTTTTTAGGGACTCCCGTAACCGACGAAGTTGCTGACTCGATAGTGGCTCAGCTATTGTATCTAGATGCCGAAGACCCAGAAAAAGATGTCCAAATGTACATTAATTCCCCCGGCGGCTCGGTGACGGCCGGCATGGCAATTTATGACACAATGCAGCAAATCCGCCCGGATGTGGTGACGATTTGTTACGGTTTGGCAGCGAGTATGGGCGCATTTCTACTGACAGCAGGAGCCCACGGTAAGCGGATGTCTCTTCCGAGTTCCCGGATTATGATTCACCAGCCGCTTGGAGGCGCTCAAGGTCAAGCAGTTGATATTGAGATTCAAGCCAAAGAAATCCTTTATCATAAGCGTAAGCTGAATCAACTGCTAGCGCACCACACAGGTCAACCGATCGACAAATTAGAGGCGGATACAGAGCGCGACTTTTTTATGTCAGCCGAGGAAGCCAAAAATTACGGTTTGGTCGATCGAGTTATCGAAAAGGAAAACCTTCCGACGGCGGGAGAGAATGTCACTGCACTGAATTAAGAGGCTGTTATGTCTAAGTACGACTCCCATCTAAAATGTTCGTTTTGTGGCAAGTCTCAAGAGCAAGTACGCAAGTTGATCGCAGGCCCTGGGGTGTATATCTGCGACGAATGCGTTGACTTGTGCAATGAAATTTTAGATGAGGAGTTGTTTGATTCGAGTGCAGTACCCGCAGCGGCGGTGCCTCCGAAGCAGGAAACGACGCAAAAGCGCCGCGCTACTTCGGGCAAAAGTATGTCGCTGAGCCAAATTCCCAAGCCGAGGGAAATTAAAAATTATCTCGACGAAAATGCGATCGGGCAAGATGAGGCGAAAAAGGTGCTCTCGGTGGCAGTTTACAACCACTACAAGCGCCTCAGCTTTATCCATGCCAAAAATAGCGGCAAGCACCCGCCGGAAGAAGTAGAACTGCAAAAATCGAATATTTTGTTAATCGGGCCGACTGGTTGCGGCAAAACTCTGCTGGCTCAGACTTTGGCAGATATGCTAGACGTGCCCTTTGCGGTGGCTGACGCGACGACGCTGACGGAAGCGGGCTATGTCGGGGAAGATGTGGAAAATATTTTGCTGCGGCTGCTGCAAGTGGCAGATATGGACGTGGAAGAGGCGCAGCGCGGAATTATTTATATTGATGAAATTGACAAAATAGCCCGCAAGAGCGAAAATCCTTCGATTACGCGGGATGTGTCTGGGGAAGGCGTACAGCAGGCGCTGCTGAAAATGCTTGAGGGGACGATCGCCAATGTACCTCCCCAAGGTGGCCGTAAGCATCCCTACCAAGACTGCATCCAAATTGACACTAGCAATATCATGTTTATCTGCGGCGGTGCTTTTGTCGGTCTTGAGAAAGTGATAGAGCAGAGAACGGGTAAAAAGTCAATGGGTTTTATTCAGCCGGGAGAAGCTCAGCCGAAGGAAAAGCGGGCTGCTGATGTACTCAAGCAACTGGAACCGGATGATTTGGTGAAGTTTGGGATGATTCCTGAGTTTATTGGGCGGGTGCCGGTGGCGGCGGTGTTAGAGCCGCTGGATGAGGAAACGTTGATGGCGATTTTGACTGAGCCGCGCAATGCTTTGGTTAAGCAGTATCAAAAGCTGCTGAAGATGGATAATGTGCAGTTGGACTTTAAGCCAGAGGCGATTCGGGCGATCGCCCAGGAAGCATACCGCCGCAAAACTGGAGCACGGGCGCTGCGGGGAATTGTCGAAGAATTGATGTTGGATGTGATGTACGAGTTGCCGTCGCGCAAGGATGTTGCCCGGTGTACGATTACTAAGGAAATGGTCGAGAAGCGATCGACCGCCGAGTTGTTGGTACTTCCCTCTTCGCTACCCAAGCCAGAGTCAGCTTAAGTTCAGATATTTTACTATTCTCGTGGAACAGGCAGGATGCCTGTTCCACAAAAATTAAATTTTCTTGTGGGGTGGGTTCTTATAGCCCGCTCTAAAGCATTATTGAACGAAGTCAGCGCAACGAGAGACTAAAGAATCCAGTATGAAATCTATTTGTGGAAAGGAGGAAAAGTCGGCCAAAGCTAGGGAGCGAGAGAAGTTGATTTTTAGTCATTTTCGGTTTCATCTAGATCGTCGGGTTTCAATCGTTTTAGACTTTTTTCACTAATCGGGAAATACACATTGAGGGATTGATGTCCTTGGTAAGTATCAGTGAATTTCCATTCTAAAATTAAAGCGGCTACAATCAAGCAACCGTTAGCAACATAAGACCCAGTGTCTTTAATACCAAATTTACTTTTTTTTCTAGCCCACCAATTTTCACAAGCGTGTTTTAACCCATAACTTGTATGTCGATAATTAAATGATTTGATGGACTCTATTTGACTCAGCCAATATCGAGAGCGATAAATTTGGTCAAGATAATATTTATTATTCCAATCTTCGATTTGCCACAGCTTAAATTCACTCGCATCTGTCCCCATTCTAATTTTGTAACGGCTGTATTGTTGTTCAGTCTGAAAATACCCATCAACAGTTAACCAAGGATGTTTTTCAACTACGGTCAAAACTCTCTTCCATTCTGATTCAAAATCGATACCTAATAAAAAAGGAAAATCGTATTCGCTCAAAAGTTTTCTCATTTTTTCTCTACCTCAACAGGAGGACAAGTATTAGTATAGCAATAAAGATAACTGGTGCTGCCAGCCTAGCCCAAAACAAGGTTTCTGTAAGTTCCAAAGCCAGAAAATCCCAGACACCAACAGATATCCACAGGATAATACCTACCAAACTCAAAATAGCGGAGAGCGACATACTCGCCGGAAACCCTGAAAACGGTTGTATAATAGCAACCGCCAAGGCGGTTATGGCATAAACGGGATTTTGAGTGCGGAGCATTGTGGAACAGGCCGGAGAGCCCGTTCCTAATAATAGTGCAAGATGTAATATCAACTGGACTTAATATTATATGTCAAGCCAATTCCCAATTCCCAGTTCCCAATTCCCAATTCCCAATTCTCATTTACCAATCTATAAAATCATCCTCATTTAACTCAGAAGATAACTCGGAAAAATCGGGTTCAGATTCCAATCTAAAAGTTTCCGACTCCCAAATCTCCAAGTCATCCGACAAATCGACTACTTCCCCGTCAAACATATCAGCCAACTTCCTAGTCGAATTCGCGACATTTCGCGCATCATCACGCACCGCTATAGCCTGAGCGTTAAAGTCATTTTGAGAGTCTGTAGAACCGTTTGTGGGCGATCGCGATTCGGAAATTGCCGGCACATTAACGGCGGTATTTTCAGGCGCTGGCGGGTGTTTTTGTTCTTCTCTACCCTTCCCCAAAAAATCCTCTGTAATCTCAGAACCCGCCGAGTTCTGCACCTGTTGGCCGGCATCATCTGCAGGATGAGAATTCCTGGGATTTTCGCCACCAAGTCCGTTAGAAGTAGGCAAATCCTTGGCGCGGGAACTTTTAGTTTCAGCGGGATTTGTCAAGCCCACCTTTACTGTTACTCGACGGTTAAAAATTTGCAAAAAAGCTTCTTCAATATTAGCTACTTTGTCTTTAACCATATTGAGCAACGGCTGCGAACTAATCTTAACATGAGCAGTATCATTGCTAAAAATTACTAGCTGTCCATGTTGGCGAAGCAGCGATTGAGTTCCATGCGGCCGCACGCGGTCAAGTACCTGTTCCCACACTCGATTTAAATCGATTTCATCGGCCCAATTAGTCGAGGAATAATTTGTTTGATTAGTTTCAGCAGTTGGTACAGGTGCGGGAATCGCTGCTGCAGGTGTGCTGTCTATTCGATTAGCCACAGACGGCGACTGCGGCGGAGGAGTTTGCGAATTGGGAACTGAAGATTGTTCAATATTAGATGTCTGGCTCCCCGCCGATTGTAGGGGCGGTGCCCCCGTGCCCGCCCTTGGTTGGGGGGGGTGATTTTGTGGTGGTTGAGCAACATTTTTAGCTGGTTCGGCTGTTGGTTGCTGCTGAGTTCTAATTGCTGAGGGCAACAATCCCAACAGCGTTACTTCCAGCCATAAACGCGGCTGAGTGGTGTTTTTAATTTGCACTTCGTGGGTTTGCAAATGTTTCTGACCTGCCAAAATCAACTCCGCATCCCAATGGCGGGCAAAATCCGCCAATTTTTCCCAAGTTGCCGATGTTAAAGCTACTAAATCTGACCGCTTTGGTGCAGCTTTGGCTATTAGCAAATCTCGGTAAAAGCTCGCGAGACTTTGCAGCACGATTAGCGGTTCCCGACCGCGATCCATGAGGTGGCGAGTCATGTCTATTAGTGCTGTAGCGTTATCTTTGTCAATAGCTTGCAGCAAATCCATTAAATCATTTTCGGGAACCGCGCCGACTAAATCCCAAACTTTTTCAACTGTTACTTGACCGGGAAATAAGCTCAGTTGGTCTAGCAAACTTTCGGCATCTCGCAGACCTCCTTGGGCGATTTGAGCAACCATTTGTACTGCATCACTGGCAATATTGATATTTTCTAATTGGGCAATTTTGTGCAAATGAGCAATCATTGCTTCGAGGGGTATGCGGCGAAAGTCGAACTTTTGGCAGCGAGAAATAATAGTTGGTAATACTCTTTGTGGGTCGGTTGTTGCGAGAACGAATACAACGCGATCGGGCGGTTCTTCTAGGGTTTTCAATAAGGCATTAAATGCCTGGGTACTGAGCATATGAACTTCGTCGATTACATATACTTTATAGCGGCACTGTACGGGGGAAAATTGAGCTCGTTCGATCAAATCCCGAATGTTATCTACTCCGGTGTTGCTGGCGGCGTCAATTTCGATGACATCTAGTGTGGAACCTCGGGCAATTTCTTGGCAAACGTTGCATTTGCCACAGGGGGTCGGGGTGGGGGCAACCGTAGAAATACAGTTGAGAGATTTGGCGAAAATTCTGGCACTAGAGGTTTTACCGGTGCCTCTGGGGCCGGTGAATAGATATGCTGGTGCTATGCGCTCTTGTAGGATGGCGCTGGTGAGGGTTTGGGCGATCGCCTCTTGACCGACTAATTCGGCAAATGTCTGAGGGCGATATTTGTGGTGCAGGGGTTCGTAGGTCACGATCGAATATTGGTGGTATTAGCTGTAATCTTAGCTAAGGAGACGTTGTTCGATCGCAAAGAGGGTTCGACTCTCACAGCCAGCCGCCCGGTGGGCTTGCAAGGCGGGAGTGAGGGCACAGTAGGAATTATCACTCTCCCAACGTCCGCCCCTCGATCGTCCGGGCGATCGGCTGTTCTCCGTGATGTTTTCCGCTGCTCGCTCCCAGAGTTACTATTAATTTATGTGTATTTCTTTTTATTTTGCTAGAAACGGAGACCGCCGAACAAACATTTTTTTAGCTGTATTGGTATAATATATTACAGACAATTCACCATTTCTATTGGCCAGTACCAGCGCGGGATTCTCCGATATTTCGGAAACCTGCTTGCAGTTAAAGATAAAGTATTAATTAGAGGGTGCGTGCTCCAGTTGCAGAAATCCAGTTGTACCAAGATGATGGTGGAATAATGTCAATGTTGGTTGATCCAGTTGCACTACCAGCTCTACTCTGGAGTCCTGTATAAATATAGCGTCAAATTTTACCCTTTAAAAGCCCATGTCAACCCAAATAATCCTTGTAGAACCAAGGTTGGCAGTAGCCTCTCCCAAACCTAAAAAGGCTAAACCCGGAGATCCGTCCTCAGACCAACTCTTAATAGGAGGGGCGGGATTACTGTTGTTATTGCTTATCGGTTTAGCGGTGTTTACCAAGCTAAAACTCGACGATTTGAGTAAAAAGCTCAAATTTGAAGAGTTTAGAAATCGAGAACTCCAGAAAAAATACAAAATGGCTCTGGAAACCATGTCAAAGATGGAAAAGAATCCCGACCTTATCCACTCGCGAGACTTTAATTTAGACTACCTGAGAATGCGGATGGCGGAAGAAGTCTTTCACTTTGCCATTGTGAACCAGATCAAGGTAAAAGTCAAAGAAAAAATTAGTATTGCCCTGCGTCCGACTCAGGCTGCAGTGGGAGATAAAAACGGGAATGCCGGCAGCGGCAGGCAAGTTGATTCGATGTTTGATATCGAATACGAAACTGGCGATCCCGCAGTAAAAATAGAAAAACGAGTGCTGTTTCGGATTCAAATTAAGCTGATGAAACTGCCGACTCAGGCAACATCGGCGACAATTAATCAAATTATTGACTGTTTGGAAACTTATCTGAGTCCTTCAGACGACCACGACAGTTGGCAGCCGACAATTCAAGGTCGCATCGTTCATATTGAGTGGGATCAAAAAGCCAAGCCGACGCCGATGTTGGTGCTGGAACAGTCGAATGAAGGGGTAAATGTTACCTTTAGGACTACGAGAACGCCTGCGGGCAGACCTGCAAATGACCTTGACAGCCAGTTGACAGGAGCTAAAGGTCAAAAAAGTGGCAAAAGTAGTTCTAAAACTCCAGCCAAAGGTACAACAAAAAGTCCTACCAAGGTAGGAGGAAAGCGTCCCGGTTCTCGGAAATAAGTTGAGGTGAATTAATATTATTTTCCCGAAAGAATGCCTGTGGCAGCCGTTGTGGATGTGTCTTGTGCGAGGTAGCCGTCTTCCATGTGAATAATGCGATCGGCTATGTCTAAAATGCGGTTGTCATGGGTGACAAGCAAAATAGTGCAGTGCTGTTCTTTGGCCAAACCTCGCATAATTTCTACCACATCTCGACCTGATTTACTGTCTAGTGCTGCTGTGGGTTCGTCTGCTAATACTAATTTCGGCTGGCTGACTAATGCGCGGGCGATCGCCACTCTTTGTTTTTGTCCACCAGAAAGACTGCTTGGGTAATAATCTATTCTTTCTCCCAAGCCCACAGCTTCCAGAATCCCTTCTATTTTATCATTAGTTTCTTGGTTAGAAAGATGGTTGTGCAGGTCAAGGGACATTTGCACATTTTGCCTAGCTGTCAAGCATTTGAGCAAATTATGAGCTTGGAAAATATAGCCGATGTCGCGACGGATTTTAACTAATTTATTTTTCGCCGTTCCCCGCAATTCTTGGTCGAGAATTTTCAGACTACCTTCTTGGATCGATCGCAAAGCTCCAATTAAGGTTAACAATGTTGTTTTACCAGACCCCGAAGGCCCTGTCATCAGCACAATTTCGCCCGGATAAATTTCGAGGTTGATATCAAATAATGTCTGTTTGCGAAGTTGACCTTCGCCGAAAGAATGGTTGAGATTTTTAATTGAGACAACTGGTACTGTGTTCATGGTAATGGCTAGATTTAAAAAGAGCAACAGACCAGTCTCATATACGATCGGGATCGATTCCCTGCGATCGCAAATAAGCCGCCAATCGCTCTTTTTGTTCTCGTTCGCTATCTGCCCGTTGGCGTTCCTGTTCGGCGCGCAGGCTTTCAAGCCTAGCTCGCTCGCTTCCTGTCAGCAATAAATTGCCTTGGTTATCCCACCAGCGCAACCACTGCTGCGTCTGATTTTGATAGCTACCCGACCATACACCCAACTCTACTCCCATTAGGTCGATCGGGTAATGTCCGCGATCGTTTGGTTCCAAGCGCCGATACCGAGTATTCACACAGTTATAGACTTCTAATTCACTGGTTTGGATCTTGTAGATTGCGTAGTACGGAATCCTGATAATTCGCTCGTATACCCAAAATTTTCCCGGTTTCTGGTTTCCGCCAGATGGTAAAGCAGATAAAGGAGTGCTGTCGAGTTCTTCAGAACCATCACCCGAAGCAAATTCGATCGCAATCAACGGCACAATATACTCTCGCCACAGCACGTAGGAACGGCGGTATTGCCCGTCTAATCTCGGCGGGACGTTGGGGACGTAGAACCAGTCAGGCGCTTCGGCACCCTTTTCTGGAGGGTCGGTTTCGCGCCAGTAGATACCGCAATCTTGCCCGATCGCATATTGTCCGTCAGGATGAAGATTTTGCAGCGTAATTTCCAGGGAGTCTGTGAGCAGGATACTCTGGGGATGTTCTTGAAAGTTTTTCACAAACGTGCCGTCAGATTCTGGGAGTTGCGTGTGATCGGGAAAGGCGGGAGGCAACGCTGTGGGGTTGAGGTTTTGGGTCATAGCGTATAACCGAGGGAGAGCGCGATCGAGACGGATGCTTTCTTACAGCATAGCGTTCGATCGGCACAGCTATCCAATTCCCGATCTGGCAAAAAATTAAGGGGATAGTAAACCCAGAGTTGGTATTACTTTATTTTTTCGAGGCAGAAACCTGGTTTTTTGTGTAAATATGAGATTCCGAGCCTTTAATGTCGATTAAAAACCCGGTTTTTTTTGTACGGCTGCGTCCAGGACTGTACTTATTCTTAGCATTCTTCAATGAGATAAACCTGTAAAATTCAAAATAATCACACCTAGGATGATGAAGGAAATGGCAGAAATCCTAAAAACCGTAATGGGATCTTTAAAAAAGAAAATGCCTCCAATAGTGACAAGAGCAATCCCCAACCCGGAGAAAATTGCATAAGCTACGCTCACATCTAACTTTTTAATAGCTAAATTTAAAAATATAAAACTAATTCCATAAAAAATTAGCATCAAAATCGAGGGAACCACTTTTGTGAAACCCTCTGATAATTTCATATAAATAGTGCCTGCGGCCTCTAAAACGACAGCAAGAAGTAGATAAATCCAGCTTACAGAATAGTGTGGCTTTGGTATTGACATTTTTGTTCCTCAATAATTTTGCGTGTTTTGCTCGTTTCCTGGATAATTTAAGGGTTTTAAATTTTCACTTCAGGATATAAGGCGTTTTGTTTTGCTCTGAGAATCTTCTGTTTGACTCGATCTCCCAAATTATCTATAAGTGAATACGCTGCATCAAATCCCAAAAATGCCATAAAATATAAATTAGCCTTATACCCAAAAATGCAAAATAATAAAACTGTTATTTTGGTAATAATCCGATTGTAAGAAATTACTTTTAATACCAAATGTAACGAATTTTTATGATTATCGCTAAAATCATTTAACCATTCATCTGCAAAAGATGAAAACGCTATGGCAAGAAATATCAACAACCCAGTAGATAGCGATGAGAAGTCGATTGCAACTGGAAAAATTAATATTCTCAATACAGCAGAAATAAGGATCGATACTGTTAAAAGTCTAAAAATTAAGTTGTCTATTTTACCCGATCCCAATAATCCTACAGCTACACCTATGAAAATTATCCCAGAGATGTAGTCTATAAAAACTAAAGAAACAAGTAAAAACATGGAGATAGCAGCTAGGAATAGTGCAATTTTTTTATTAAAAATGGATTCGTCATAGGCTTCATCAATGTATTTAGTGGAACCTCCTAAAACCATATAACCACATAAAATGTAAAAGTTTAGCGCTAGATTATCAGCATTTTTTTATGATAAAAAAAACTTCTATTAGTATAACTAATGACAGGATGACAGCAGGGGTGACGATTTTCATAGTAAAGATCAACCAAAGGAAACTTTGGGCGCAAAGGAAAGTTAGACTAAAACAAATCATAATACGCATGGGGGCGATAAACCCGGTTTCTCCGAATTTTGCATTGAGTAACGAGAAATCTACGAAGAAACTGGGTTTCTGAGACTTATCCCCTGAAAATCTATCCGTTAAATCAGTTACATCCCGTACATTGCTCGTTGCCGAACTTCTTGCGTTAAAAAATATCTGCCGGATCTGCCGCCTGCAACTTCCTAACTGCGATCGCCCCTGATACAGTACACATAATAACTGTCATTGTAAACACAGTTACAACTTTCCCCAAAGTCATGTACATCGGTAAACTCGTAGCAGTTCTCGCTAAATTGTACAGCACCACAGAAATCCCTAGTCCGGGCAAATAGCCCAGGATTGCCAAAATTAAAGCCTCTTGAAAAACCACACTCAAAAAGTAACTGTCTTTATATCCCATCGCCTTCAAAGTAGCGTATTCTGGCAAATGGTCGGTAACATCAGTATAGAGAATTTGATAGACAATCACGATGCCGACAATAAACCCCATTGTCGCGCCGAGAGTGAAAATAAATCCGATCGCCGTGCTTTCCTCCCAATATTTTCTCTCAAAAGCTATAAACTCTTCTTTAGAAGCAATTGTCACGTCTTGCGGTAAAGTTGCCCTCATTTTTTCAATAACTGCCTTGACATCAGTTCCCGGCTGCAAGTGAACAATTCCGACATCAATTAAGCCTCTAGTTCTTCTACTGTGAAAAATCCGCAGAAAGTTCAAATCGCTGGTAATAATATTGCCATCAGCACCGAAAGATGCTCCTAAAGTAAATAACCCCTCTACAGTAACGCGGCGGTTATCTATTTCAGTTTCCACAGGCTTTCCCTGGTTGAAATATTCCGCTACTGGCCCAAACTCCGGGCGGGAAGATCGATCGAATAAAACGACATCTGAAATTTTGATTTTGTCCAAATTATCCTTAACTTCCGGCAGCTCAAAGATGGGACGAGCGGGGTCAAAACCGATTACCATCAGTTGGCGGGTATTGTTTTTGTCTGGTTCGGGATTTTTCCACAAACCAAAGCCTAGATATACCGGGCTGATTCCTGTAACGCCATTAAAACTCAAAGCTTGATACAAACGCCGTTGGGGAAAACTTTTCATGGCTATTAAAGCCGTAGACTGGGTGCTGGTGATAAAAATATCCCCTTTTAATTGCGAGTGAAAGCTGATGGAACTTTCAAACAGCGCATCTCTAAATCCAAACTGGATAAACATCAGCAAGTCAGCAAATCCAATGCCGGCTAGCGCGATTACTAAACGCATTTTTTCGCGAGTTAACTGTGCCCAAGCTAGCGGTATTTTTGCCATACAATGAAGGAAGAAGGAAGAAGGAAGGAGGAAGAAGGAAGGAGGAAGAGGGAAGAAGGAAGGAGGAAGAAGGAAGGAGGAAGAGGGAAGAAGGAAGAGGGAAAAGGGAATAAGGAAGGAGGAAGAGGGAAGAACGAGTAATGAGTAACAAGCTCGATCGCTCCTCTGACCAATTACCAATTACTCATGTTAGATGTCTATTTTAACTTCTACTTGCAAGTTTGTTAGGGTTGCAACTTTCTTGCTCGATGCCGGATCGAGGCGAATTCTTACTTCGATAACTCTCGCGTCGGTGTCGGCGGCGGGGTCTGTATTAAGGACATCTTTTTTGCCGATTTGTTTGCCGATGCGAGCGACTGTTCCTTCCAAAGCGCCTGCAAATACGGGGCTGGTGACTGTTGCGCGCTGGCCGTTTCGCACTTTGGCGATGTCGGTTTCGTAAACTTCTGCTACGGCATACATTTGATCCGTGCCGCCTAGTTCTACGATGCCGTCTTGAGTGTTGACACGTTCTCCTTGTCGGCTGTGAACTTTGAGGATGTAGCCGGATACCGGTGCTTTGACGTAACTTAAGTTTAAGTCTACTTGAGCTTTTTGTTTGGTGGCGATCGCACTTTCTACGGCTGCTTGGGCTGCTTGCACGTCTTCGGGACGTACTTCGGCAATTTGGTCGAGATTTGCTTTGGCTTGATTGATTTCTTCTTGGCCGGTTTCTGCTTTTTGTTTGAGTATTGCTTCGGCTTGATTAATTTGTTCTCTACCAGTTTCTATCTTTTGATTTAAGGTGGCTCTAGCTTGGTTAATTTCCTGCCTGCCTGTTTCTAACTTGCGTCTGAGATTGGCTCGCGATTGATTGATTTCCTGCTGGCCTGTTTCTACTGTTTGTTTGATTGTTGCTTTAGTTTCGACTATTTCCTCACGCAAAGTTTGCACGGTTTTTTCTAATATGGCTTGAGCTTCTTTGACTCTCTGGCGAGCCGTCTCTGCTGCTAAGCGTTTGGTGTCGTAGGCGGAAGCTGAAATTGCGCCTGTTTCGGAAAGTTCTTTGTTGCGTTGTTCCTCGGCTTCGGCGTTGGTTAATTCGGCTTTTAGCCGATCGACTGTAGCATTTTGAGAGGCAATTTCGCCGCGCAATTGAGCTTCTAGCCTAGCCAATTTGGATTGCTGCACCTCTGTTTCTCTGTCTAGTTGTGCCTCAAATTTGGCAAGATTAGCTTGTTCGGCTTCGGTTTCTCTTTGCAGTTGTGCTTCAAACTTGGCGACGTTAGCTTGTTCGGCTTCGGTTTCTCTTCGCAGTTGAGCTTCTAAGCGGGCGACATTCGCTGCTTCGCCTTCGGTTTCTCTTTGACGTTGAACTTGAAACTTGGCAACTTCTGCTTTCCCGGCGCCGACAACGCCTGTTTTTGCGCCTGCTTGAATTTTCGCTAATTCTGCTTGTTTGACTTTGACTTCTTTGTCGGCTTGTTGGAGGATTGCTTGGAGCCGATCGCGCGTATCGAGAACTGCTATGATTTGTCCTTGACTGACTCGATCGCCCTCTTCCACCTGCAACTGTTCAATTCTTGCTCCCTCCGACGCAGAAGGGGCGGACAATTTGATAACTTCCCCCTGGGGAGTCAACCTACCCAAAGCTGTGACGCTGTTGCGGGTGGCGACGGAAGTTGCAGCCGCCGTTGCAGCCGCCGCCTTTAACTCTTCGGCTTTTTTAAGTTGAGATACTTGCCAAAAACCGACTCCTGTGGTAATGAGAGTTGCACCGATCGCTAAACCGATAATTCCTCGCCCTGGGGGTTTTAAAAATGATTTATCCTTGAGCCGTGATTCCTTTACCATTACTTATAAAGTAGGTGATTTCCTGATTAAGTTTTTTTCACCTACTGTGAAGTATTGTAAACCAATTTCAGCTATTTAGGGATATCAAAAAGCACCTCGGTCATGTAATGTTCAGCCCAATCTTGACCGAAAGCTTTTTCTAGTACGCGGCGGGTTTTGTCGTTTTGCTGCTGCTGGGTGCAGTAGTAAATTTGAGCGTCTAGAATTTCCGAGGCTTCGGCGGCAGAGACTGGTTCGGAAGCGACTGCCTGTTTGCAGTGAATTTCCACGTAGGATTCAACAATATCCAAAAACCGACTGTTTTCTTCGATCGACTCTGGCCGCACAAACAGACAAAATTCTGAGAAAATATCCCCCCATTCGGGAATTGGGCGGGGACAAGAAAATTGCTTAATCGGCAAAATTTCCAGTTGGGTTCGGTAGGTTTCCGACAAAGTTCGATCTCGATTGAGGGGAGAAAGGTCTGCGATCGCGGCGCTAACTTGGCCTTTGCCTGCTACGATATCCGTACCGAACATCGGCAAAGCATAATTCGGTCTGGGAAACATCACGCAGTGCAGAATGTCAAGCAAGGGCCCGACTTTAGCGAGTTCGAGGTGTATTTTGCGGAACTGGGGCGTTTGATAGCAGCGGTTTTCAATGATCAGTTTTTCTCCTTCCAAGCGGCCTTCTACGTATCCCAACTCAGCGGGCAGGTGGTAGGGTTCGAGGTCGAGATAGCGGTGCCATACTGCTTCCATCCGGTCTGCTAAATCGCGGATGAGATGGTGCTGTTGCTCGCGTAGAGAAGGCTGGGATGTTTCTAACATTCTTATTTATCGTGCGATAGCTTAATAAAACTTGATTCTACTGTTGCAGGATGCAGGAAAAAAGGTAGATACTTTAACAATATCAGTAGATTGACTTAAGATTGACTTACGATCGAGCAAGTTTTAGAGGAGATTTTGTATGTTTGGTCTGGGATTGCCCGAAATGGGCATTATTGCGGTGGTTGCCATACTAATTTTCGGCCCCAAGAAGATTCCTGAGTTAGGAAATGCTTTGGGCAAAACGCTGCGGAGTTTTAAGGAAGGGGTTGGTCAATCTGAGGATGAAGCTGTTGAGAAGGAGAAGGAAAAGGAGGAAAAGAGCCAGTCTGGGGATTAGATAAATTAGGGATCGTTCGATTTTAAAAATGCGATCGATTCTGGGGAGAGAAGGCGATCCACTAATTTTAAATGTCCATTAGTTGTCGCCATTCTCACATAATAGAGCTTCTAGATCGCGGTAGCCACTCAGCAGGCGTTCAACTGCAATCCCATTTTCAATGGGACGGTAGAAGATGATATAGTTTCCAATAGCAAAACCGCGCAATCCCGGTGCTAGTTCTTCATAACTCCGTCCCATTCTAGGAGATTTTGCAATTAAATTGCATTGGTTTCTAAAGGTTTCAACAAAACGCCTCGCTGCTGCAATATTATCGCGAGCAATATAATTTTTAATCTCCCTCAAATCATACTTAGCTTGAGTGCTCAGAAAATAGCTACTCATTGATTGCCCGCTCTTCTAATTCTATTTCTTCCAGAAGTTCTGCAACTACTTCTTCGCCATCAAAAGTTTCTCCTCTGTTCGATTGCTCAATACCAACAGCCACTTCTCGGCGAAGTTTTTCGATCCGCATTTGACGCTGCATATCTCGCTCTTCAAGCAGTCGCAATGCTTCCCGAATTACTTCACTAGCCGATAAATACCTGCCAGTGTTGACCTTTTGCCGAACAAATTTTTCTAATTCAGGTGTCAGCGATACATTCATAGCTGAGTTGAAGTTGTGATGTATTTAAGCTGATTTTAGCAGGAATGTCAAAGTTTGTCAAACTTTGTTATGGCTGAGATAGAGCAGGCTTTCCAAAAAGTTCCAGGGCGGGTTTCACCGACAATAAGTAGTAGGACACAATTAATTACACAAAACTCTGGGCTACAACCCTTGTTTAGTAAAAAATCAGCAAAGAATTAGTGTGTAATTAATTATGTCCAATTACTTAATTGCAATACTCCGGACAGTTTTTGAGACCGAGGCTGAAACCCTCATTCTACCGTTAGCATTTGACCTCACTGAGAAGGTGGAAACCCGCATTCTGCCGTTAGTGATTGAAAACTGTCCGGACTATTGTAATTGGGGAAAACCCGCAATCTCCTAAACCCGAAAGATCCCAACTATAAAATCTTTACGAATTAGGAAATTTTCGTTCTCTAACTTCTAAAGAATAATCTTTCACAGCTTGGGTAATTGTTTCTCGCAAATTGGCGTAAGCTTTCGCAAAAGGCGGCTGTTTTTCGGAAAGTCCCAACAAATCGGAAGTAACTAAAACTTGACCGTCGCAGTGCGGCCCGGCGCCGATACCAATGGTGGGAATAGTTAGTTTTTGGGTAATTTGAGCGGCTAAGTCTGCGGGAATGTGTTCTAAGACGATCGCAAAGGCACCGGCTTCTTGAAGCGCGATCGACTCTGCTATGATGCGATCGGCTGCTTCGGCCGTTTTTCCTTGTTTTTTATAACCGAGTTGGTGTACCGACTGCGGAGTTAAACCGACGTGTCCCATCACCGGAATTCCGGCGGATGTTAGCTGCGAAACTGTAGCGGCCATTGCTGGATATCCACCTTCCAATTTTACAGCTTGAGCGCCGGTTTCTTTCAAAACTCTCCCGGCCGAGTGCATGGCTTGCTGGGGACTTTCTTGGTAAGTCAAAAACGGCAAATCGACAACAATTAATCCTTGTTTAACTCCGCGGCGCACTGCTTTAGCGTGGTGCAGCATTTCATCGAGGGTTAGCGGCAGGGTTGTGTCGTAGCCTAAGACTGTCATGGCGAAGGAATCGCCGACTAGGATGATATCTACGCCGGCTTGATCGATGAGTTGGGCGATCGCATAATCATAAGCTGTCAGGGCAACAATTGACCGCCCTTGTTGTTTCCACTGAATTAATTGATGAGTAGTGACTGACATTTTAGTGCAAAAATATAATATTATCTGTCTTCTACAAAAACATCCTCAAAGTCTCTATAACCACTCAACACCCTTTCAATTTGGATACCATTTTTAATAACGCGGTAAAAAATTACATATTTATCTACAGGGAAACTGCGTAGAGACGGTGCTAATTCCTCACGACTGCGCCCCCTTTCTGGAAAATCTGCTAATAAACGAAATTTTTCCTGAAAAACATTAAGAAAATGGTTGGCTGCATTGGCGCTAAACAGCAACAGATAGTTCGTGAGTTCCCTTAAATCTTGCTTGGCGGGGGCACTCAAAGTGTATCGACTCATTTTTCACCCTCATCGGCTTGCTGAATCTCCTCACGCAGTTCTCTTAACACTTCTTCACCATCAAAAACCTCTCCGCGATCGGAAGCTTCAATTCCAATCATTATTTCCTTGCGGAGTTCCTCTAAACGCACCAAGCGTTCCATTTCTCGTTGTTCTAGCAATCGTAACGCAGCCCATACCACTTCAGAAGCTGATGAGTATCTACCGTTGTTGACTGTTGACTGAACAAACTGCTCTAGTTCGGGAGTTAAGGATATGTTCATTACGTTGAGTCACCTATTTGAGTCAACTACTATTTCCCATAATAACAAAAAACTATCAAATTTTGCGATCGGGATTTTAAACAAGGAATCAGAGACAAGTAAGCTCTAATGTAGGTAAATCAAGCATTTAACGTTAATCATCGAGATTTTACACGCGAATATAGCTTTGCATTCCCTCCGCCGGCAAAACAATCAACCGCTGATTTTTTAAGTCCGGTTCTAAACCCAAATCTTCGAGGGGAATTAAGCCGAGTAAAGGTTCTTCTCCTGCGGGAATTTCTACACAATCATACCTGCCTTCTCGTCCAGCTACGGCAAGAGTGACATCTTTGAACAGACGAAATTTTCTGGTTCCTATTGCCGTATGTCCGTCGATTTCACCTAGCATTGGCAAACCCAACTGACTGATAATATCTGCTGGTAAGCAGAGTCGAGTTGCGCCTGTATCGACTAAGACGTTATCGATGGTGATAGAGCGTATTTGCTCTGCGGGGATGAACCCTCTTTCTCCCAGAATTTCATCGATGTGATTGGTGACGGTTATTGTTGCGGTGACTCGATCCATTTTTTTATCCTTTTGTTTTGCTAGAGAATGTTTTCGTTGCTTTTTGACTAAATGATCTACGATCGAGGTTGCCTATTTTACATTTTAACAATATTTGTAACTAAAAGCGCTGTTGTTATTTATTGTTGAAATGGGATTGACAAATATGGCAACTTAATAGCAAAAATGCTCTCTAATTATTGAATTACGAAGCTTCTGCCATTCTTGTTTAGAAACATCTGCACGAGTTTTGTCACCCGATGGATCGCGGATATCCCAAATTGTATCTGCAATCCGATCTAGCGATCGCCCATGAGAACGATAATCGAAGTCCCAGAAAGCATCACCGACGCAATCTCCTTGTGTAGTAATCATTTCTCGATCGACTGTATTACGAATAGCATTCCATTCGCGGATGTAGGCAGAAGAATCGTCAGAACGCAATTTGCGACCTCCTAATTGAGGATTCACTCTATAAAAAAACCAATCCGTAAACCTATCCACAGCTTGAGTTCGTGATTCATAATCGCGCGCTGTAGCACTGTCTAGATTGGAACCACCGAGTACAAGGGCTATAGCTAACGCACACACCCCTAAAAACTTCGATTTTGACTTAATTGAAAGTGATTTAATTACCACGATGAAACCCAATAATAATTATCCATTTCCCCGATATAGCTGGTGAGATATCTTTTGTTTCCATCCATCTTTAGAACAAGAAAAACCTCCCGTTTTCGGTGCTAGAGTAGATAAACACCAATAATTTCTCCCATCAAACACAACGCCTTTTTTGATATATTGTAGATCAGAGAGAGGTTGCCACGGTCGCTCGATATTAGACTCGTCATAATATCGATATTGTTGTCCCTTGACCTCTAAACCCTGAGCCGTACCTCCCAACCAATAACGACCTTCTTGAATTATGTTTGATGACGATTTTTGTTGAGGGCTATCTGTCTTTTTCTCAAGCCACCAATTCCTCACAAAACGTTTTGTATTTTCAGAACCTCTTGTCGTAGCGACTATAACTAGCAGTTCTCCTTGTTGATTGATAAACTCAAAACGACAAGGCCCCTCTCCTGTACCCGAACAATCCTTAATCTCTTTATATCCCAAATCAAATAGCTCTTTAACCGAACGATCTCTGAGGTTGGGTTGACCCTGTAAGCTTGGCTGCCACCGTTGTTGAATCAGGATTTGGCGCGCCTCTTTGTATGGCATACCTTGTTGAAGAGGTATTTTTTTGGGGGCATTTACATAAATTTCAAGGCTGACTTGAACTTTTTTATTTAAAGCCTCGATAGTTGAATTTTCGGGTGGATTATTCAGGTAATTTTTTTTACTTTTTGTATCGATGTTTGCACTATTTATGCTGGGAAGTTGTTGCTGTGTGGCAGCATCCGCCAAACTTGTATATCCAATGGCGATTAGTCCCATCAAGGGTGCAATAATTCTGGTTGTAACAAGAGTGCGATCGCATATCCAATTTTTCATACTCATCGGTTTAAAACCTTTCTTTTTACAGAGTTGTGTAGAGATGACCTCTACTCTAGGAGTTATCTTCGATAAATGCTGCGCTGTAAGGCGATCGAGTCTCACAGTCCACAATTGGAAATATACATTTCGCGTCGAATTGCTGACCATTCACTAATGCCGATCCGATCGCTTTTGGGAATGGGCTGTCCGGTTCGTTGAGGATGGCGGCTATAAAAAATTGTATCTGCAAGTAAATCGTAGGTTTGCTCGTAGGTTTCGCCGTTAATTGTCGTGAATTCCCATCCTGTCTCTTCTGGGGCTGGCCTAAAACAGACTTCTTGTACCGACTTAACTCGTGGATCGATCGCTTCGCGCAATCTCCGCCATTGATTGCTATATTCGCGATCGCCCGCTTGCAGTTTGCGATTGTTTAACTGAGGATTAACCCTGTAGAATAAGAAATCGGTCAATCCATCGACGGCTTGTTCTCGCGATTCGGCTTTGGCTAGATTCTGGCTGCTGAGGACAAGGGCGATCGCCAGAGCACCAACCATTGAAAATCTTGAGACAGACTTAATTGATAACGACTCGATTAGCATATAGCAATCCTAAATCATTTGCATAATTATTGTAGGGGCAATCCGACCCCTACTCCCCGTGGTTGCCCGATAGATATGGGGTAGGCACTCTTAGCACTACCCCTACAAATGTATCTGAATCATTTAGGATTGCTATAGTGATTTGGTGTTAATTCCTACCGCCATCCCAACCACCTGAGCACGGGCACAATTAAATAATGACTCACTCCCAAACAAAGCCCGATCGCACTTCCCAACAAACCAAAAAACATAATCGAGCCCCAAACTTGCAGCCAGCCGAAGGTAACGTTAGACAGTGACAAAATCCCAAAGAAACTCCCCGGAAAAATGTTCCACGCATTCAGCAACAGAAACATTCCCGTAGAGAAAACAGCCACTACCAAAGCGTGAACTAATTGATGACTCCGCAAACCCATTCCCACAGTCATAGAGGCGATCGCAAAAGCTCCCAAAATAACCCCCTGCACACCACTAGAAGCTGTTGCTTCCATCCAGCACAAACCCGCCAACAAATAGCCCTGAGCTCCCATCAATCCAGACAGCCAATACTGTTTTTGCTGGCGAAAACTCCCCGCATCCGTCAAACCGATCGCAGTTCCGAACCCCGCAAATCCAAACAGCAGCACTTCCGGCCCGACGGCGAAAGTCATATTAGGAATTAATTGCTGCAAACCTTCATTTAGAAAACTGGCAATTTCCGGGCCAATAGGCGAAGCATAGGCCAAAACCAAACCGCCGATCGCCCCCGCAGTTCCACCAACGCCACCGAGTACCATTTCCCAGCCCGTATCCAGAGAAGCTACCACGATTTGGGCGATCGCGCCGAACAGCACAACCATCAAACTTCCCGTTTTTTGCGCCCCCGTCACCACTACTTGCCGGCAGAATTCTACAATAGCTTGACCCATTGGGGCGATCGCGATTTTCCCCTTACTCCTAGCATAAATCTCCTGCAAACGCGCCCGAACATCCCCAGCCGTCGCCGGACGTTCCCGCACGTTCGATCGCACCATATCGTCCAACAAATTCGCAAAAGGCGGACTCACAGATACAATGTGGCGCCATCGCAACTCTCCCGTCATCGGATCTTCAATTTCCGCCGGATACTTCCCCGTCAGCAAGTGAATGCAAGTCCGCCCCAGCGCATAAAAATCCGTCGCCGGCACCACACCGCCTCCCACAATTTGTTCCGGCGGACTGTACCCAGGCGAAATCAACCGCGTCGAACTCGGAGAATCTTTCCCCATCGGTTCGACACCGCCCATTTGTTTAACTCCCCCAAAGTCGATCGCCACCAATTGCAGTCCGCCCAAACCCTTGCTAAGCAAAACTTGGGGCGATTCCGGGTCTCGCAGCATCAAATTTGAGGGTTTAATGTCGCGGTGAATAATCTGAGACCTGTGCAACTCCTCTAAAATTTCCACAGCTTGACTCAGCCAACTAAACACCCATTCCTGCGGACATCCTTGAGGGTGCTCGTCGAGAACCTCTTCTAAAGTTTTGCCGTGAATCTTTTCCATTACCAAACAAGGCAGCCGCTTCGCCGCAGGATTTCCCTCCCCGCCTGCAAAATTTTGCGTTTGGACGTGAAAATAACCCTCACGATCGACTCTAGGGACGCCTGGGTGCTGCAAACCTGCCAAAACTTCAGCTTCTTGCTCGAACAGTTTCAGCGCTTTCGGGGCAGTTTCGAGCAACACTTTCAGAACGCGCTCGGTTTGAGTTTCTTTGTCCCAAACTGTGAAAATCGCTGCAAAACCCCCGGAAGCGAGGCTTTCTAGAGGCACATAGCGATTTTTTAGCTGCAGCGGAGCCCCGCAACTATGACAAAAATTGTTGCCCCAAGTCTGAGGGTAGGGCCTTGGGCAATCTGGATTGATGCAGTGGACGGCTTTTGAAGGGGGGTGAGGCACAACCAGAGTAAAAATGGGACTAAATATCCATACTAGACTTACGCGCAGCTAAGGCAGAAACCAGGTTTTCAGCGAGGTTAAATTGCTGTAACGACGGATTTGGTTTGAGAAACAAGCTTGCTCTTGCTGCACAAGCCCTGTCCATATTATGTGGTATCCTGTGGATTTTTGAGTTAGCGGTCTCAGATTCACGGGATTTTAGATTTTAGATTTTGGATTTTAGATTGCTACATACTGAATGGCAGTTGAGATCGATCTTAACTCCCAACCACAACTTTAGGTATTTCTAACTACTTCCCTCTGCCCCATTACCCATTACCAATTCTGATTTTTCAGTATTAAATTCTTTACATAAACCGTATTGCTCCGCTGTTCGGCTCGCTGCACAATATATTTCGATCGCTCAAAATTCCCCCCCACTCTGCGATCCCCAGCCTTTCCTCCTGCATCCTTCGCCACGGAAATTTCATAAGATATGTTACAAATATTTTCGGAATGTAAAGCAAAATAAACAATACTTATGATGATTAAAAGAATATTAAAATTGGAGAGTGACACTTTGTTGATATATTTTTAACAGCCTGCGATCGGGCAAAAAAATTAAGCGAATACTAGGAAGCGAGATATGGCTTACGCGCAAACCCAAACTCAATCAAAGGCTGGGTATAAAGCCGGAGTTCAAGACTATAAACTAACGTATTACACGCCGGACTACACGCCGAAAGATACAGATATTTTGGCTGCCTTCCGCGTCACACCGCAGCCGGGAGTTCCCCCAGAAGAAGCAGGCGCTGCTGTGGCTGCTGAATCTTCTACAGGTACATGGACGACTGTTTGGACTGACCTCCTGACCGACCTCGACCGCTACAAAGGTCGCTGCTACGACATCGAACCAGTTCCCGGTGAAGACAACCAATACATCTGCTTCATTGCTTATCCTTTGGATTTGTTTGAAGAAGGTTCCGTCACCAACTTGCTGACCTCTTTGGTGGGTAACGTGTTCGGTTTCAAAGCTCTGCGCGCTCTGCGTTTGGAAGACTTGCGGATTCCCATTGCTTACCTGAAAACCTTCCAAGGCCCTCCTCACGGTATTACCGTTGAGCGGGACAAATTGAACAAGTACGGTCGTCCTTTGCTGGGCTGTACAATTAAGCCCAAATTGGGTCTGTCTGCTAAGAACTACGGTCGTGCCGTTTACGAAGTTCTGCGCGGCGGTTTGGACTTCACCAAAGACGACGAAAACATCAACTCGCAACCGTTCATGCGCTGGCGCGATCGTTTCTTGTTCGTTCAAGAAGCTATTGAAAAAGCCCAAGCAGAAACCGGCGAAGTCAAGGGTCACTACCTCAACGTAACCGCCCCTACCTGCGAAGAAATGATGGAGCGGGCTGAGTTCGCTAAGGAAATCAAAACCCCCATCATCATGCACGACTACCTGACCGGTGGTTTCACTGCAAACACCACCTTGGCCAAATGGTGCCGCCGCAACGGTATCTTGCTGCACATTCACCGCGCTATGCACGCCGTGATTGACCGTCAGAAAAACCACGGTATCCACTTCCGCGTGCTTGCCAAGTGCTTGCGGATGTCCGGTGGCGACCACCTGCACTCCGGTACAGTTGTGGGCAAACTCGAAGGCGAAAAAGGCATCACGATGGGCTTCGTAGACTTGATGCGCGAAGACCACATCGAAGAAGACCGCAGCCGCGGTATTTACTTCACCCAAGATTGGGCCTCCATGCCCGGTGTCATGCCGGTTGCTTCTGGTGGTATCCACATCTGGCACATGCCGGCTTTGGTGGAAATCTTCGGCGACGACTCCTGCTTGCAGTTCGGCGGCGGCACCTTGGGCCACCCTTGGGGCAACGCACCTGGTGCAACTGCTAACCGCGTTGCTTTGGAAGCTTGCGTCCAAGCTCGTAACGAAGGCCGCAACTTGATGCGCGAAGGCGGCGACGTAATTCGCGAAGCTTGCAAATGGTCTCCTGAACTGGCTGTTGCTTGCGAACTCTGGAAAGAAATCAAGTTTGAGTTCGAGGCAATGGATACCCTTTAAGGATTTTTGGTTTGAGATTTTAGGTTTTAGGTCGCAAACTTGCTGGGAAGTCTTTATCTTTGAAGAAGATTTACAAGTAAGTTTGCATCCAAAATCTAAAATCCAAAATCTAAAATTTGAGGGGGCTGGGGTCAAAATGGATCTCAAACAAGTTGCGAAAGACACCGCTAAGGTGCTGGCAAGTTACCTAACCTATCAATCCGTGCGGATGGTGGTCGCTCAGTTGAGCGAAACCAATCCTCCTCTGGCAATCTGGTTGAATGACTTTTCCACTAAGGGCAAAATCCAAGATGGAGAAGCTTATATTCAAGAGTTGCTTTTGGAAAATCAAGATTTAGGCTTTCGGATCATGACTGTGCGAGAGTATCTGGCTCATGATGTGACAGAATATTTGCCAGAAATGGTTTGTACTGGCATTCAACAGGCGAATATGGAACACAGACGCCAGCATTTAGAGCGAACTACGCAACTTAATTGGTCTGTTCCTAGCAGTAATCCTGAAACATCAATAGATTCTGAACCGAATCTGGATAATTTGTCGAGTTAATCGATCGACAAGTGCGATCGAACACACACCTTAGAGATACAAAAATGAAGACTTTACCTAAAGAGCGTCGTTACGAAACTCTGTCCTATTTGCCCCCGCTGACAGACGCGCAAATTGCCAAGCAACTCCAGTACATCCTGGATCAAGGCTACATTCCCGGCGTAGAATTCAACGAAACCTCTGCTGCTGAAATGCGCTACTGGACTTTGTGGAAGTTGCCTTTGTTTGGTGCTCGCAGCGTCCAAGAAATCATGGCTGAAGTTCAAAGTTGCCGTCAAGAAAATCCTAGCTGCTACATCCGCGTCATGGGTTTTGACAACGTGAAGCAATGCCAAGTGCTGAGCTTCATCGTGCACAAGCCTAACACCAGAGGCTACTAAAAAGTATTGGCTGGCTAATCTAACTTTTAGGTTAACAGTCATTGCAGATTGGAGGCGGGGAATTTTCTCTGCCTCTTTTTTTATAGTTTGCAAATAGCTTTTAAAACTTGCAGCAACAAAATTGAAGGTTCGGACTCCATCAAAGTCAGAAAGGGCATTAGCTGATAGGTTGGGGGATTTCCTCTGCGGATATTGACAAACTGATAAAACTCTCCGCTAGTTGCCAATCCCCAAACAGACTCTTGATATTCTAAACTTTTAGAGGCGTAAGTTAGGAGTTGGGGCAAACCTGCGCGGGGAGCAATTAGACTATTTTTAGATTCTACTACTAAAATCCAAAATGGTATATCAGCGGCAATTTGTTTCTCTTTATTGATTGCTAAAATGTCTAATCTGCCTGTAATCGTTGTGTCTTCATCTTCTATAGTTATGTTAGCAATGTCTTGTTCTAGACTCATCTTGATTGGGCGGCGGTAGAAGCCAGCCAATCGCATTAAGGGAAACGTAGTTAAAGCCTGTACCAGTCCTTCAGAGACTCTTTCCACTGAGAGGTATTCGCGAAAATCGTTGCGGATTTGGGCGAGTTCTAACTGTTCTATCTCTGTTAAGGATTCTAAGGATAAAAAATTTGTGTACGTGTCATTATTAAGCTGCTCTTGGAATTTCAAAAATTGACTTACTTCACCGAGAGTTATATTTTTGGCGTTAATAGTTGTTGTCATATTTTGATAGGGATTTAAGTTTTAGTGATAATTATAACATAGAGATTGTGAGAGTCAATTTGTACCATTTTTAGGAACAGGCAAGATGCCTGTTCCACAACATATCAAGTTTCTTGTGGGGTATGCCGGAGAGCCGGCCCATATTATTAGGAACAGGCATCTTGCCTGTCCCACGACATATTAATTTTTTTGTGGGGCGGGCATCTTGCCCGCCCATGAAAGTGACAAATGGGATAACTGCGAACCTAATCTATCCTTTCCATCACAATTCCATCAACTATTTCATAACCCCAATTAAAATGTCGATTTGCCAACTGCTGGGCCATGTCATATTCGCCCAAATTGCAGAGTTCAACTAACTTTTGATATCCTGCATCTCTTTCTCGCTGCAACCTTTCCCGCCGCAGTTTTTCCCTCTCTTCCTCAGAAGGATTTGGTCGCTCTTCTCCCAGCGGATTAATCTCGCTAACTCGTTTCATATCAGCCTCATTAAAAAGGTATTGATTCGACTATTTCACCGTCAACTATTTCGTACCCCCATTCTGGGTTAGCAGCGATTTGTTTTTCTACTATACTTCGACCCAGAGGAGTTTGGTAAGCTTTTTGCAAAGAGGAAATACTGGGGATTTCGGCGACTGTTGGCAGCTCTTTTTGTTCGTTTTTTGGCGGTTCAGCAATTGTTTCAGATGTGGAGTGATTTAAGGCCGATTGAGGCGCGATCGCCCCTAACTTCCGCATAACGCTATCCTTGGTGATTTGCGGTTTTTCGTTGAAGGAAGAGGGCAGATATGGTGTGTCAACCCCCTGCTGTTTTGCTTTGAGTGCATCGTCGGCAAGGCGATCGCACTTTCGCAGAAATCCCTCCCACAAATCTTTGCCCAAAACCGGGTTTCTCAAGTCAGCACGGGCTTTAGATACTGCTGCTTCCAGCGGTTCGCCTTTGTGCACGTAATACTGAATTCGCTCCTCTTCAAAGGCAGGATAAGGCACTTCCGGCTCGATTTCCCAATCTCGCTTAACTTTCTGACTTTCTCCTAAAGGAATTCCGGCGATAAATTCATCCCAAAAAGTCGAGGTTAAGCCTTTTGTCATGCTGTCAATAATTTTAAATGCCCATCCAGAAGGATTGCCAAATCCTAAGTTGTGCTCTTGAGCATATGCTTCTAAAGCTCGCTGAAAGTTGTGCAGTTCTTCTTGGGAATTCCAAGGGCCGCTAAATCGGTAATGAGGCGTGACAGCAACGGCTATTTGCTGGCGAGGTTGCCCGAAATATTTGTCGGTTTTAACTACATGATTTGGGGGTGATGTTTCGGGGATTATTTCTACAGGGCGATTGTTGCTTTCGCGGCTTGTCTGTGGTATAATTCCGGCAGGATTGGATGTCCAAAAGTTATTGAGTTTTTCCTCGAAAGCGTCAATGTCCGCCCAGAGTTCTAGGGCGTCGGTGTTGGGATTTGTTAATTTTTCTTTCAGGAGCGATCGCACTTTGAGTTGCTGTCTGGCTAATTCCTGTTCTTCCTGATTTAAACCGGTGGCTTTTTCTATTTCTGCGCTGTTAGTTTTCACCCATTCGCCGGAGTAGGAATGTTGTGCTTGCCATTGCAATAATTGGCACAGAAAAATACTGGCTGTGACTCCGCCGGTGATTTTGGCTAGTTTGGGATAGTAGATGGCGGGGTTTCCTAGATTTCCTAAAAATATTCCTATTTTCATTTTTTATATTCCTAATTCCCTTGAATAGTAGGGTGCTCTTCGGCGCACCTTACCTCGACTAAACTAGCATGGAGAAACTTAAGATTTTCTTTAAACTTGTGTCTATTCCTGACTGAATGGAGTTCCTAGAGTAAAAACGGGGATCGCTTATTCGATCGCCTGATTGACAGGACTGAGTTAAACGTAATAATAAATTATTTACTGTAAAGCTCCTGCCAAAATGAATCCAGAACGCCAAGAGGCTTATTTGAACTTAATCGAGCGAGTGCTTACCTGTCCCAACGGCCAAGAACCAGAGGTTTTGAGTTCCTGTTCCGATTTAATTGATGCGGGATTTGTGCAAATGCTAATCCAGATATCGGCTTCAATGGCCCGCGAAGGTGACGAAGATACTGCTAATTTTTTAGTGCAACTTGCTCGTTTGCTGGGGAAATCTTTGGGTTTGTCGCCGGATTTGATGCTGGCTGGGTACAGTAGTGGACAGGGGTAGAGAAAAAGTGCGTTAGCGAAGCCCTCGAAGAGGATCGCCTCGTTGTATCATGTTTTGAGAAATGAGGGCGATTCCCTACCCTTGGCGATAGCTTCGCTTCACCTACCTTTTAAATGCAGCGATGGCTTTACAGTTTATATTCTAGAGGCTCGCAAAAATCATCCACCCCAGTTTTAAATACATAAATAATCACCGACGTTACCAAAATATCAGGGCAAATTTTTGCGGCAACTAAATCTCTAAATGCTGCATTCAATTGTCCGTTTGTCAACTCTTCTTTAACCTCTGATTTGCAGATAGCAACGCGGCATCTTTTTGCCAATCCGTCTAACCAATTTTCCGAGATATTCGGTTCTTGTCCGGCTTGAATTGCTAGAGATATCGCTGCATCTTCGATGTTACCTTCGCAATCTTCGATGGCGTCTAGGGCTTTTAGGGCTTCGGGATATTCGGCTAATTGTGAGCGAAATTGGGCAATTTGTTGTGAGGTAATAATCACCATATTATTTTCCTGTGTTCTCTGCTGGTGGGATAAGTTTAGCAATTAAAGTTGCTATTATAGCATTTTTTCATTAAGGTGGGAATTGGGCGATCGAACTTAATTACATTTTCAACTAATATTTTGCACCTCGCAATAGTCTGTCTGGGGCTTAAGCCCTGGTATTAAAGCTTAAGTCCGGGCTATGAGGAGTGATGTTAAAATTGACAAAAGGCGGCGCTAAAATAGGTTTGCAGGGCTCATATTTCTAGGGAGTTAGGAAAAATGACAACCATTATTTTAAACTTAGATACTGTCGAATTAACCGACGAACAATTTTACCGTTTATGCCAGATGAATCGAGATTGGCAATTTGAACGGACACCTAAAGGAGAAATCATTATTATGTCACCCGTAGGCGGAGTCAGTGGCAATCGAGAAGCCTATTTAATTACAGATTTGGGCTTGTGGAACCGTAAAACGCAGCTAGGGAGAGTGTTTAGTTATTCTACAATTTTTCGCTTGCCTAATAATGGCTATCGAGTTCCAGACGCCGCTTGGGTTAGCTTAGAAAGATGGTCTGCTTTAACAGCAGAAGAACAAGAGAAATTTCCGCCCATTTGTCCTGATTTTGCCATTGAATTGCGATCGCGCCCAGACCCCCTGCGGCCGCTTCAGGATAAAATGCAGGAGTATCTAAACAGCGGTTTACGCTTGGGCTGGTTAATTAATCCTCTAGACGAAAAAGTAGAAATTTATCGCCCTTCTCGCGAAGTAGAGATTGTACAATTTCCTGTGAGTTTATCGGGAGAAGATGTCTTGGCCGGATTTGTTCTTAATTTGCCCATGATTTGAACGGGAATTAGGAATCGGCGATTGAAATCGCTACTACACAAACCAAGTCCGCGCAACGCGAGACTAAAGATTAGATTAAATTTTTCCTGTTTCCAACTCTATTTTCTTCGGACAAATATCATCATCGTACCAACCAGTCAAAGCCACCGCCAAAGCATCCGCCGCATCGTCGGGTTTCGGAATGTAACCCAACTCCAACTCCCGCGCCACGGCATCTTGCACTTCAGACTTATCCGCATTACCGCGCCCTGTCAAAGCTTGCTTAATTTGAGCCGGCGTAAACTCGAACAGCGGCACTCCACACTGCGCCAATACTAGGGTCAAAACGCCCCGCGCTTGCGCTACAAGTATGGTATTTCCCATCTTGTAAAAGAACAGTTTTTCGGCAATTGCTATATCAGGTTTAATCTGTTCAATTACCTCGTGCAAATCGTCGTAAATTGTTTTCAACCGCTGTCCCATTTCCTGTTTTGGCGTTGTTTGTATGACGCCGCAATCAATCATGGAAACGCTGTTTTTATCTTGTTTGCCCGGTACAATTTGACAGGAAATTGCCCCGTAGCCGAGATTGGCCAAGCCCGGATCTAGTCCTAAAATTCGTTTTTCCATTGCCAGAATTAGTAATTGGAAATGGGGAATTAGGTATGAAAATTTGGGAAGGTTTCATCACCACCAATTACCCATTTCCAATTACCAATTACCAATTACCCCTCAGTTGTTTCTAGGCCGAATACCCGATCGAACACTTTCGTCACTTTATACCCCGAATCTATTGATTCTAGCGGGTCTTTCCGCAACCGGTGCCGCAAACACAGAGTCATCACCCGGCGAATATCGTCCACAGTCACCTCCGTGCGACATTCCAAAGCCGTGAAAGCTTTCGCAGCCCGATTCGTCACCAAATCGCCCCGCAGCCCGTCTACGTCCAATTCCGCGCAAACTTGGGAGATTTTTACCCGCAACTCTCGATCGATAGTTACCGATTTCAACCTTTCCTGGGCTTCCACCAACTTCTGCTGCATATCATCTTGTTCCTGCTGATATTTCGCGAGAAACTCCGCCGGATTTTGGTCAAAACTCGATCGCTGTTCGACAATTTCCACTCTTAAATTCGGGTCTTTTACAGTCCGAATTTCTGCGTGCATCCCGAATCTATCGAGCAACTGTGGCCGCAATTCTCCTTCTTCTGGATTCCCGGAACCGATTAAAATAAACTTAGCCGGGTGGCGGATTGAAATGCCTTCTCTTTCAACAGTATTCCAACCGCTAGCGGCGGAGTCAAGCAAAACATCGACTAAATGATCGTCGAGCAAATTGACTTCATCAACGTACAGAATGCCGCGGTTAGCTTTAGCTAAAAGGCCGGGTTCAAAAGCTTTAACACCTTCCGACAAAGCTTTCTCGATGTCGATCGTACCGCAAACTCGGTCTTCGGTAGCGCCCAAAGGTAAATCTACCATTTGGACTTTTTTGCGGGCGATTTTAATGTCAGTTTGAGATAAAGTGCGATCGCGCACCTCATCGCTCATCAAATCAGGATCAGTGGGATGACTGTTAAAAGGATCGTCAGCCACCACCTCAATTTCCGGCAGCAAATCAGTGAGGGCGCGGATTGTGGTAGATTTACCAGTACCTCGATCGCCCATAATCATCACCCCGCCAATTTTGGGATCGATGACATTCAACAGCAGCGCCAGTTTCATCTCCTCCTGGCCAACAATTGCAGTGAAGGGAAAAACAGCGCGGCGGGCTGCGGTAGCGGTAACGGTTGGTAGAGCGCCCGCATTTAGGGTATTGCTGACTTCGGCAGTAGGACTCACAGGATAACTCAAAATATAATAATTGCTTGTTTATTGTAGGGGATAAGGGATTGTCTGGGGCGATCGCACTTGTAGGGCCCGCACGGAGCACAAAGTCGCTTCAACATCCAAGCGCAACGCCAGATTTGTTGCATTTACATTGTAGATTTTGGCGGGCAGGATGCCCAACCCCTACTCCCCACAATAGTTTGAACCAAAATCACCAGGTACATTCAATGTAGGTAGCGCCTTCAACACTCAAGCGCAACTAAGCTTTTCTCGATCGCGACTTACGCATCAAAACCAAAGAAACCGGGTTTTTTGCCGTTTCTGCGGTTTGTAACGAAATATTGTCGCAAAAAACGGTTTCTGACCACCGGTGCGTTCAGGAGTATTTATTTGAATTGCAGCTTTGGGCGGGCTCTCCTCCCCACCCCACAATAGTTTCAGTCAACTGAACCAGTAAGTTAAATGCGGGGTGGCTTTGAATTTTTGGGCGATCGGCAACCCAACTGTAAACTAATGTAACGATTTCCTGCGATTCGCATAAAAACCTCAAGTTCCCCCAGATAGATAATTAAGAGCGCTTTG
Source organism: Microcoleus sp. B13-B6 (assembly GCF_036705405.1). Classification (NCBI taxonomy): domain Bacteria; kingdom Bacillati; phylum Cyanobacteriota; class Cyanophyceae; order Oscillatoriales; family Microcoleaceae; genus Microcoleus; species Microcoleus sp. B13-B6. Next base: position 188,143 of record NZ_JAUBUJ010000001.1, on the reverse strand, counting down.
CTCGCAAAGTGCTGTAACTTTGGGCGATCGGGCAACGCTAATGTAAACTTATGTAACAATTTTCCCGAATTTGCATAAAACCCTCAAGTTCCGCCAGATATATATTTGAGTCCACTTTGAAGCAAATTTTTTTCATGGTAGTTAGTCCAAGACGCAGAAACAACGTATTTCTATCATTATTCGCTGTGCTACGTAATCGCAACCCTTTGTTTTTAGCGGTTCTTGCGTCTAGGACTGGTAGTATAGCTGTCGATCGACGATTAAGGAGCTTTAAAGTAATCGTCATTAAATTCGGTTTAAAGGAGTTTTAAGTAATGTCATAAAGTCCTGTTTCTTTGATACTTTACACAAAGTTAACAAATCTTCTGCATTGGGGATGCTTTACATCTGCCGTGCTTTGCTAACAGTCTGGTGGGCAATAGCGCTAATACTTTATTAGTGCTTAATTTCTATGGTTTTTGGCTCTTTCACAGTCATCCTACCAAAAATTATATTGGCGATCGTAAAGTTCCTGTAAAGTCTTTAATGTAAAAAAACCGTATTCCTACGTATTGCTTTTTTTTTGCTTTCTGATAATATAAAAACGAGGTAAAATTTGGATTAAAATCTGACACGCTGGCAAATATCACTAAAGCTTCTTCACAAATAAATGCAATACTTCCCTGCTTCGTTGAAACAGTAAACAAGCAGTCTTGAAAGTTTACATTTTGAGGAAAATTTCAGGTGGCTCGAAATGCTCAAAAACGCACCGGAGAAAACATAAAAACATAATAAGGCGAGCGCTTCTCAACAACTGATTTAACCAACTATTTTTCAGGGGTACAAATGGCTGAACTTAACATCGGGGCATTGGCTGACGGCAAAACCTACACAGGTAGTGTTGGCGCTACAAATATCTACGACCTTTACAAATTTAATATCACCAGTCCGGGAAGTTTCCAATTTTCGATCGACGGTTTGAGCGGGAATGCCGACGTATTTTTGTTAAACTCTAGTGGCGAAACCCTTTACAGTTCCACCAACGCGGGAACCAGTGCAGAAACAATTAGTGTTGACAGCTTACTAGCCGGAGACTATTCAGTCAAAGTTTTGCAAATCAGTGGCGACATCAAATACACGCTGAATTTAGCACCAACTAGCACTCAAAAAGCATCCGACGCAGACACCCTCACTGGTGCCAAATCGGATTCTCCACTTCCCTCAAACAGCGCCGCAACTTCGGAAAAACCCACTGCAAACATAGATGTAATTACAGGAAGTGCTGTTGATGACAAGACTGTCACCGCAGAAACAACATCAACAACTACCGACAAACCAGTCACTACAGACTCCGAAACAACTCTCACATCTGAACCAGAAAAACCTGTAGCAACGACTGAATCTGCCACAGAAACATCAACAACTACCGACAAACCAGTCACTAGCGACTCCGAAACAACTCTCACATCTGAACCAGAAAAACCTGTAGCAACGAGTGAATTGGCGGCAGAAACAACATCAACAACTACCAACAAACCCGTCACTACCGTCTCCGAAATAACTCTCACATCGGAACCAGAAAAACCTGTAGCAACGAGTGAATTGGCGGCAGAAACAACATCAACAACTACCGACAAACCCGTCACTACCGTCTCCGAAATAACTCTCCCATCTGAACCGGAAAAACCTGTAGCAACGACTGAATCTGCTACCGAAAAACGGCCAATTGAAGAGACTACATCTCCACCAGACAAACCACCAACCGATTCTGCAATTTCAACCGCCGAAAAACCCAGCGAAACTGTTGCCACAAACAATCTAAATAGCACAACCGCCACCAAAACAGATGCAGTTGCAGGCGAAACTGTCGCCACTCAAGAACAAAAAATAGGCGAGACTGTAGTTACTATTTCCCCAGATGCCAGCAAGCCAGAAGACGAAACAACTACTGACACTAGCAACGGGGAAGAAACAGAGAAAGAGAATTCAACTACTACAGTAGCAACAACTGAAACCAAAAAAGAACCAGAACCGACTACAGACAAAAAGTTAATTTCTCCCTTTACATCGGGGGTATTTACTACCGATGAAACTGGTCGGATCAGTGTAGACTACACATTTGATGGTGGGAGGTTCCAAGGTGAGTTAGCTATTTTCAGCTTAGACGATTTAGACAAATTTGAACCAGGTTCCGAAGCATTCATTAAAGAAGTAGCTGCGCGTTCTTTAAGTAACTCGGTGAAAGGTCATGTAGTGATTAATGATGCTACAGAAGGTGCGCGGTTTTCCGGTTTCTTAGGAGAGAGTAATGCCAATGAAGGAGCCTACTTAGGAGTCAAGAGTTTTGCCGTTACTGCTGGGGGTAAATATGGGGTGATGTTGGTACCCAATGGTAGTGTCAAGTCTGTGTTTGATAATCCGACTGTTGGGGGCGCTCAACGTCCTTTATTTTCTATGGCTATGGCGAATCCTGTGGCGGGATTTCACTTTGGTCAAATTGCGGATATAACCGGAGAAGGTAACACCTTTATCATGGAGGATATGCGGTTAGATGCCGGGAGTGATAGGGATTACAACGATATCATTTTCCAAGTGCGGGGTGCGACGGCAACAACTGCTTTGGTGGATAGTGTGATTAACCCCGATAAAGAGTGGCGGAAAACAGATTTGGGCAAGGCACTTATTGCTTATGCGAAACCTTACATTACCCCGGAACCAAAACCAAATGTAGATGCTGAATTATCCGATTTACTTGATGATTTAGAAACGGAAATTCTGAATCCATCAACTTCAGATAAAGAGACTCCAAAAACTCCAGCGCCTGTCGCAAATACCGACACCAATACTACTGATGCAACCAAGGTTGTACCAACGGATAAGGTAGATGCAAATCCTACTACTCCAGCGGTGACGACTGAGGAAGAAGTCAAAGATACTGCGAATAATTCGGGTGATTCGACTCAAGTTGAAACAACCGACAAAGTAGATGCAAAGCCTACTGCTCCAGCGGTGACGACTGAGGAAGAAGTCAAAGATACTGCGAATAATTCGGGTGATTCGACTCAGGTTGAAACAACCGACAAAGTAGATGCAAAGCCTACTACTCCAGCGGTGACGACTGAGGAAGAAGTCAAAGATATTGCGAATAATTCTGGTGATTCAACTCAAGTTGAAACTACCGAAAAGGTAGATGGAAATCCGACAACAGGTGCGACAACTACACCAACTGCTGGCAAAGATACTGTGGCGGATTCGACTGAAAAATTACCAGTTGAAAAAACGCCTATTCCCGCAGCGACAACTGAGGTAAAAGACAAAGTTACTGAAGCACCAGCGATGCCAACTTTGCCAGCTAAATCTACTACTGAGACGGAAGTTGCTGCAACGATACCAACTGAGAAAGTAGAAACAAAGCCGTCAGTTTTGCCAGCGGAAACTCAGGCGAAAGTAGAAACAAAGCCGTCAGTTTTGCCAGCGGAAACTCTGACAAAGGTAGAAACAAAACCCGAAGTTTTGCCAGCGGAAACTCAGGCTAAGGTAGAAACAAAACCCGAAGTTTTGCCAGCGGAAAGTCTGACAAAGGTAGAAACAAAGCCGTCAGTTTTGCCAGCGGAAACTCTGACACAAGTAGAAACTCAACCCGAAGTTTTGCCAGCCGAAACCCCGGCTAAAGTAGAAACAAAGCCGTCAGTTTTGCCAGCGGAAACTCTGACAAAGGTAGAAACAAAACCCGAAGTTTTGCCAGCGGAAACTCAGGCGAAAGTAGAAACAAAGCCGGCTTTAGTAACTGAGGTAGAGAAAACTGAAACTCCTCAAGTTGTTGTAGCCGCAAATCCTGTAGAGTCGGTGAAGGAAAGTCAGCCAACAGTGGCTATTGAGCCGAAAGAAACTCCAGCGATTGTGCCGCCGACAGCAGCGAAAACTATGCCAGTTGTAGGTACGAATACTGCTGTAGACTTGCGGAACAAGGAGATAGTTACTCAGACTGAGACTGCGGGTGTTAATGATGCTGCACCAAAAGAGTCATTGCCAATTTCTCCAACAGTTGCAAAACCAACTGAGGATAATTCGACTGCGGCGGTGACTGAACCGGTTAAGCAGGAAGTAGCACAAAACAATAATGATGTCAATGCTGATTGGGTTGCGCGATTGGATAGCATTAAACAGCGTTTGAGTAATTTGGGTGGTGTTGATGTTGTTGCCGAAAATGCGATCGATCGCACTTTGATTGCTCGTTTGGAAACCATGACTGAGAAGTTGAGGGAGCAAACTGGGGCGACTCCTATTTCGGCTCAGACAGGAGCGTTGATTTCGCGACTGGAGGATATGGTAGTGAAAGTTGCACCACCTGCGATCGCACCAGTACAATTCGAGTTTCCTCAAGCCGATCGCCCTTTGGTCGGTTTTATCAACGATACTGGCTTGACTGTCGATAATCCTGCTGAGGAAAAGAGTCTGATTGTTGCAGGGGAAAAACCAGAAAATAGCACAAATAACTCGTCGCAGCCAGTCCTTCGCACTCAAGATAATTCGAGTCAGTGGGTAGAATCTCTGATTAAATTTGTGGATGCTGCTAAAGTATCCAAGCAACCCCATGCCGTTGTTAATATTAACATCAACCTGACTCAAACTCAGCCTGATGGAACTGTGATTCCCCGCAGCGAACTAACGGCAGCGGAACGAGCGGCAATCGCCTACGCATATCAGAACAAAGTGATTGTTGTTGTTCCGGCGGGAGATAACCCTGGCACAATGTCAGCTCTGGGTCTATTATCTAAGGAAGTTGACAACGTAGTTACTGTGGGTGCGGCTCAACGATTTAACAATTCGGTTGCACTATCCAATGCCTTTAAATTGGCAGATTATTCGGGCAGTGGCAATACTCTTGATATTCTCGCTAACGGTAGCAGCGGCAGTACATCCAGCACAGAGGTTGCTGCTGTTGAAGTCACAAATGGACTCGCTCAAGTGTTAGCAGCAAATCCTAAGCTGAATTACACTCAAGCAATTGACGCGATCAAGCGTACTTCTACAGACCTCGCTCAACCTAATTGGGACGCTAAAACTGGGTCTGGTTTGTTGAATGTTGTTGCTGCGGTGCAGTTGGCAAAGGTAACTATACCGGAACTTTACACGATTAAACCCGGACTGCGAACCATTACTGATGTCTTCATTTCTCAACATCCGAGTGCCAAGCAATTACCCGGCGATCCGACTCCTCCTGCGGTTACAGTCCCTGGAATTCCTCAAACAAATGTCGATCGGGGCAGCAATGATCTTGCTAATGCAACGCAGCTGATTCCTTCTGCTACCGAAGATATTATCGATCAGGTTAGCAGCGTCGATCCGTCGGATATTTATCGGGTTGACAGTCGCTACTTAAATGGTGCTAAGTTTTCCGTACTCTCAGGCGACTTATCCGTCAGCTACCTGACAACTTCTGGACAAATATTGGGGACTCAATCTTTGAGCAAAGGCAGCCATAAATTGCAGTTGCCAGCCAATGCACCAGCAGAGGTGATTGTCAAGATCGACCAACGCGATGCCGATCCTGCAACTTACGTTCTCTCTGGTTTTGAGAGTACCGCGACTGAGCCGTTTAATATCGATCTGGAATATGAAACGCCGCTGAGTGATTCGCAACAGGCTATTATGCAAGCCGCTGCAAAAAGCGTCGCTGGATTGATTGGCAAAGGGTTGCCGAGTGCAGTGGTTGACGGCAAGATTATCGACGATATCAATATCAAGATTTCTACTGCCAATATTGACGGTGCGGGCGGTACTCAAGCGCGAACTAAAATTGATTTCATGCGCTACGGAACTATGTTGCCCGCTCAATCTTTAGTGCAGTTTGATGCAGCGGATATTGCCGAGTTGGAGCGTTCTGGGAAGTTGTTCAGCGTCGTGCAGCATGAGTTTTTACACGCTTTGGGCTTTGGGAATCTTTGGGAAGCTAAGGGTTTGGTGGATTATGCGGGTACGCCGTTGGCTCAGTATAACGGTGGAAAGGCGGTTGATGCGTTTAAAGATTTGGGCGGTTTGACTGATGCGATTTCTCTGGAAACTGAGGGTAAAGGTTCGGCTGGTTTGCATTGGAATGAGGCGCTGTTCCAAGATGAGGTGATGACGGCTGATTTGAACTTTAGCGGTAAGACTGGAAATGCGCCGATTAGCCCTGTTACTATCGCATCTCTGGCCGATTTGGGTTACGAGGTGAATTTGAATGCGGCAACTCCTGATTTTGGGTTGTTTGGCGGGCAGCGGTTTAATGCAGCAGATTTAACGCCTGAGCAGATTGAGGCTTTCCGGCAACTGGCAGAGATTTTTGGCGATGGGGATGAGCCTTCTGAACCTGCGATTTTGCAAGAGGTTGACCCAAGTAAAGTTGCGCCGGAGATTTGGGCGCACGCGGAACGGGCACCAGATGGTCAATATTACGATTGGCAGCCTTACAAACTTAAGTGGGGCGATACTCTCAGCGGTATTGCCGCAGCGACAATGGGCAGTGGTTCTGCTACGAATTACTGGTGGATTGCTAACCATAATGGCATTCCGAATCCAGACAAAATTTATGAGTATGACACAATTGACATTCCCGTCCACCGCCCTAATTACGAGCAAGATCAAGAAGCCGAACGGCAGCGTCGCGAACAAGAATTACGGCAAAGGCAGGAACAAGAAGCAAGGGATCGCCAGCAACAAGAAGACCGACTCAGGAACGACCAAGCTGAACAAGAACGGCTACGGCAAGATGAGGAACGCCGTCGGCAAGAGGCAGAGGCTAATCAACGGGCGCTAGAGGAACAAGCTCGAAGACTAGCAGAGGAACAAGAACGTCGCCGTCGGGAACGGGAAGAATACGAGCGCGAACAGGCGCGGTTGGCGGAACTGCGGCGACAAGCGGAGATTGCGCGGCAACAAGGTAAGGGAGGATTGGATTGGTATGTTGCCAAGCCTATGCCTGAATTTGGGCCTGTCGATCCGTTTGAAACTTCTCTAACGGGTGAAACAGTTGGAAATTTAGTTCCAGATGATTATTATCGGTTTACTCTGTCTCGCGGTGGTCGGATTACGGCTGAATTGAGAAAGCTTTTGGCTGATGCAGATTTGGTTCTGTACGATGTGCGGAATGAACCTATTGCCTATTCGATGCGGGAGGGAATTACCGATGAGCAAATTATTGCTGATTTGATTCCCGGTACTTATATGCTGCGAGTCAATAGTCCTAAAGGTGTGACGACTGACTACGAGCTGATTGTTAAGTTCCAGCACAAGCTTTCTGCCACTCAAACTCAACCTTTACCTCCGGGTTGGCGGCCTAGTGGTAGTGGCAATAGTGGCGGTAGCGGTGGTAGTGGCGGTGGGAACACGTCTCCGGGTGTGGCGTTCGCTGACCCGCGAATTCAGCAGATTTATGAGGTGGCATTCAATGAATTTTCTAGCACTGAACCAGCTAAGATTAATCCTGAAATTGCTCGGCTAGAAAATCTAAAACAACAGTATGAAGCTGAGAAACAGCAATATCAAAATGAGTACGATGCAATTTTAGCTAGGATGAATGGCGAACAGCGAGCTAAAATTCATTCGTTGCTTGATAGTGGACGTAGTATCGTATTAAACGCGATTGAATCAGTAAATGCTGAAACAGTGAAAAATATTGCCAACACTATCAATAGATCGCTTGATATGCTCGGCAACATATCACTGCTCTCTGGACCTTTAGGATCGGGAGTTTTAATCAAACTTGGTACTGATTTACTAAAAACTGCCATTAACTCTACTCAAAGTTGGTTAATAGCTCAACTTGAGTCAGTTAAAAAGAAGATCAAAGATTTTGTTTGGTCGTTTACTGAGGACTTAAAAAGAAACTACCAAACAGGTGGCGAAATCAATGCTAATATTGAAGCCAAAGCTCAACAACTGAAAAATCAAGTGGATCGGGAGTTGGCTAATTTCAATATAAATCTACAACAGACTAAGGGTAAATTTCTTCAATCTCTTGGTTCTTTACGCAATTTGGGCTTTGGCAACTTTAACTTATACGATCAAGTAGCGGCTCCCATAGCAAATACAATTGCTGGTCAAGTTAGCCAGCTAGGTCAATCTCATGCTAATGATTCCAAGGAACAAATTAATTATGAAAAGCTGACTCAGCAAAGAGATATAGCTAATTTCACCTCAACGTTTCTGGCAGATCCAACTGGTCTGTTTTTCAACAAGATTCATAAAGTTGAAGAGCAACTACAAGAAATTGAAGAGCAAATTCGTCAGCAAAAAGAAAAGGCACGTCTGGAAGCTCAGGAAAAGGCACGTCTGGAAGCTCAGGAAAAGGTACGCCAAATTGAAGCCCTACTTAACGATCCAGAAGAAAGAAAGAGTGTTTTAGATGCTCTTTGGAAATGGGGTTTCAAAACGGTTGATGAGGCTTACAACTTTGTGAAAGAGGAACTTTCTAAAGTCCGCGAACAAATCAAAGAAAAAATGCGGAGTGACTTTGTTTTTTCTTGGAAAAAAGAAGTTCCATTAGTAGGTCTTCCTCCTGTATTTCCAATATATGCAGGATCAGTAGTGTACTTCATTCAGCCCACAAAGTTTACTCATGAAGCCTTACTGAAGATCGGTCCACATCTTGGACTTGAGCTTGTCAATGGTGAAACAATCAATATAGCAGCCGAGAAAAAACTAAGTAATGGGGGTGTTCAAGGATTTGAAATTGATTCAGAAGGTAATTTTGTATTTGGTTTTGGTAATGAGAAATTCAAGCTAAAGCCTTCCTTCAATATTCAAGAAGGTGAAGTTATGATTTCTGCTGCTACTAGCATTCCCGAAATTAAAGTCATTGAAAACGATGATTCAAAAGTTGCTTTGTCTGGAGAGGTAAGTTTAAAGTTGACAGGAAAAGTCGGAGCAAAGTTCAGGTTAGAACCTGTTTTTCTTTTGACCGAGGCAGCAGTTAGAGTTGCTCTGAAAAAACTTCAAGAGACAAACAGTGCTTTTCGGGAATGGAGTGACAGTGTTATCGACACCCTCGCCGAAACTTTTTCAAACCCAGACTTTTGGATCAAAGTTGGCCTTGGGGTTGCTGGTATTGCCACTGTTGTTGCTGCTATTGCTGCTGCTCCTACGATTTTTGCTGGTATTGCCACTGTTGTTGCTGCTATTGCTGCTGCTGCTGGGACTGTTGCTGCTGCTAAGGCTACTGTAACCTCAGTATTTGCAATCTTGTTTGCACTTGGCGTACTGCAACTAGAAGAAGGTAATAGTGATGTGATTGCCTAATCCTTCTAAGCTAGCGGAATTGCCTCTACATAAAGAAAGCAAGCGCACCGCAAGCATATCCCCACCAAAAACCCAACCTCCCTAACGCATGCCATCAGGTAACATCCTAACTGCCGCCGATGTCCTCAATTTACTCGTTAGTGGGATCGACAAAACCACCTTAGAAAATGAACTCACCGCCTCAGCTTGGATATCTACCCCAGCTAGAGGCGGCTCAAATTCCCCTGATCAATGGCTACATCTATTTTTTGATATCGGTGGCAACAACAAAATTGAAGCTCTTTGTCAGTCGATAGTCATCGAACAATTAGCCAAACAATCCTTAGCACTGATTTCGTAATCAGTTAAGAAACTAAGGCATCAAATATCATCCCTAGTTAAAGAGTGAAATGATGATGACATTATCCCAAAAATCGGCTAAAATTTGGTTGAGCATTCCCGAATATCCTTTAGAAGCTATTCCTTCCTCAGCTTATATTCGTTGCTCCCTGACAACGACTGTTAAAAACATCCTAGAAAAATGCCACAATTGGGTTAGCACAGAAGGTGCAAATAATCAAGAAACTTTACCTGATATTGAACTCTTTTTTAACTCAATTCAAACCAGCAAGCAAGTTTACAAAGCTTCCCTTTCTCGTCAACTCGCCGCCGACTTACCCCCCGACGTTGAAGAAACTTCCCTCAAAGACGAACCCAAAGACTGGTTTATCAAAACCGCAGACTTTGGCGACGACTGCGATCGCGTCCTCCAACACCGCGACGGCGAATTCACCCAACTCCTAGAAGACATCACCCGCTACCATGAAATATTCCAACAAGGCTATGACAAAATCATCCTCATTCGTCCCACCACCTACATCGGCTACGACATCCAACTCACCGCCGCCATGCAATGCTTGGGCTACACCAAAGAGCAATTTCAATTCATCATCGTTCAACCCATCAAACTTTACGCCTTCCACAAACCCACCCAGCAAATCCATCGCATCCCTGACATCGCCCCCGCAGAATTGCTCAAAGCCGTGACTATGGATGCACTGCGCTGGTACTCCCTCCGAGTTCCCCTCACAGAAGTTGCCCCGATTAACATCAGCACAGCAGGAAAACCCACCCCGCAAGATAGCCTCTATCGCGTTCAATCTGCCTATCTTCGTTGCTGTACCCTGCTGCAACAAGCACAGCAGCAAGGCATCATTCAGCTAGAAACCAATGGGGGCGGCGGCGAAATTTCCCCTACGGAAATCGCAGCTAAACTCATGTCATTAGCAGATTATGTCTGGGAATCTCCCGATGCCGCCATCCTAGCCAACCTTCTGCAAGCGGTTCCCAAAATCCTCGAACAAAGCGCCGCCGAAATTGCCCCCCATCTGGTTTGCCGCCACCTGGAAGCTATTAGCGAAACCTGCCTTCCGTGGTTGGATTCCCTGAGTCTCAACCCGCAAAACTGCGCCCTTTTGTTAGCTGCGAAGCAAACAATTTTTGAGTTGTTAGAGAACGTTTTGGCGATCGCCCTTCCTGAGTCAACTTTTCCCGACTCAAATTTGCGATTTGTCAAGTTTTCTGAAGATTAGGCCGCGTTTCGCATAAAACTAGCGCCTTCTTCCAGATAGATAAGTGACGGTTGGTTTTTGAGTGCGACGGGCTGTCCTGAGTGCGATCGGGCGATCGACCTTTATTAATTTTTCTCAAAAACTGACGGGCTGTCCTGAGTGCGATCGAGCGATCGACCTTTATTAATTTTTCTCAAAAAAGGGCGATCGACCTTTTCAAATAAACTCTATATGGTTCTGCATATCCGACGGTTCAAGTACCTCCCAAATCAGAATCAAACCGCGCACAATTTCACCAAGTGAACGGCTGTTTTGGTGACAGTAAACAATACCGCAATGCTCTAAACCCCGCTGATGAATTGCCAAAAAATCGTCATCCTGGGTAAAGATTACTCGCCCTTGAGAAATTGCAAAAGCTAACTGTTCTTCATCCATAGCACCTAAAAGCCGTGCTTCTGGTGTAGTCGTGACATCAATACCGCGCCTTTTCAAAGCTTCTGCGATCGCCCGTTCGACTTGTTCATCACAATGAAATCGGATCTTTTCCCAGATTCTGCCCTGTCAATTTCTGCTGTACCTTGGAAGGAGTTTTTGCTTGCAATTCCCGCACAAAAGCATCGCTATCTCGAATTTGTTGTCGAATTTCCTCAAGATGGTCGTGGTAATAAGTCAAGGCTGCGTATACATCTGCTAAAGTAATTGTGGGATACCGCGACACAATTTCATCAGGAGACATTCCCATCTTTTCGTGCCAAATTACAACATCTTGAACCCTAATCCGATGTCCCGCTATACGTGGTTTACCGCCACAAATACCCGGAGTAATTTCAATATGTTCTTGGATTACCGATGGCATAGGCATCTGAGTCATAATTTTTTATTGCACAATGCGGAATTAGCTCCTATTTTAACAAAAACCAAGGCGGTATAGATAGCGAGATCCCTTCCTGAGTCAACTTTTCCAGACCCAAATCTCCGATTTGTCAAGTTTTCTGAAGATTAGGTCGCGTTTCGCATAAAACTAGCGCCTTCCTCCAGATAGATAAGTGACGGTTGGTTTTTGAGTGCGACGGGCTGTCCTGAGTGCGATCGGGCGATCGACCTTTATTAATTTTTCTCAAAAAAGGGATCTCGCTCCTCGATCATCAGTTAAAAGGTCGATCGCCCTTTACTCCTTTTTCTCAATAAAGGGATCTCGCCCTTTTGGAATAAGTCAAAACGTGCGATCGCCCTTTACTCCTTTTTCTCAACCAAGGGCAATCGCTACCAATTAATTACCGTTAAACTTGTTACCTTTGCAAACTCTCGATCGGCTGTCACCAAAGTTGCTGAATTTTGGATTGCCATTGCTGCAATAACCGCATCCGGTAGTTTCAAGCGATGTTGCTGGCGAATTTCAATGATTTTCAGAGAGCAAGACAGCATCCATCGCCACTAAACCAAGAACCTCCACTCGTTGCAGAAACTGCTCAAAGATCTGACGATCGTCTTGAGTCAGCCCAGGAAATACCAGAAACTCAATTTGGCTAATAACTGAAACTCCAATCCAATCCGCATCTTTCAGTAATTCAATGAGTTGAATATTTCCTTGAAGCAAAGCAACGATCGCATTCGTATCCAACACATAGCGATTACCACTCATCGCGTAGATTCCTCTGCATTGTTACTGCATCTCCCTGCCAAGTTAATCGCCCCACCAAATCAGAGAAATCATAGCTGGGTTTCTGCTTCTCCTCTGATGAAACCGGATTCAAAACAACTAAAACTTCTCGTTCTTTTAGCAATTGTAACCCAGCCAGAATCACTTCAGAAGCAGATGAGTACCTACCGTTTTTGACTGTTGATTGAACAAACTGCTCTAGTTCAGGAGTTAAGGATATATTCATGATGTTGAGTCACCTATTTGAGTCAACTATTACCCCATAATAACAAAAATTATCAAATTTTGTTATTTAACATTTTTGGCTACGGGAAGATTTTGCGAGATCCTTGCTTGTAAGCGCAGATTAGCGATCGGCCTTATAGCAATCCTAAATGATTCAGATAAATTTGTAGGGGTAGTGCCCCCGTGCCTACCCCCTATCAATCGGGCAACCACGGGGGGATTGCCCCTACAATAATTATGCAAATGATTTAGGATTGCTATAGTTCCTCTTTCTCAAGAAAGAGCGATCGGCCTTCATTCCTCTTTCTCAAATAAGAGCGATCGCCCTTTTGGAATTTGTCAACAAGTGCGATCGCCCTTTACCCCTTTTTCTCAACCAAAGGCATCGCCCTTTTGGAATAAGTCAAAAAGTGCGATCGCTCTTTTTGATATGGAAAAGTCGATATCTCTTTTGTTCTGAGTCAAAAAGGGGGATCGACTTTTATTTAAGCTGCCACGATTGCCGGACTCGGAGGCACTAAATCTTCTTCTTGGCAATACTCAAGGTAGCTGGAGCTCGCTTCTTTAGCATTGGCGATCGCTTCTTCATAAGTTTTCCCATAAGTACAGGGCTGCATTGCAATTGTTGCAAACTCTGGCAGTGTTACCAAATACAGTCCATCCTCTTGTGACCATTGAATTAATAAACTATAGCGGTAATTCATTCCTCTGATTCCTCTGCTGAAGAATTGTTTCTAACTCTTGAATTGCTTTTTTTAACAAGTTCTCCAAATACAATGGTGTATCCTCAACACAAGAAGAGATTTTAGGATCTGCTGTGGCGCTAGTGTGGGTGGCGGTGTGGCATTTCTGGGGGTGGCCGCGCGAAGTAGAAATTGCTAGAGGTAAGCCGGAGGCTAAGAAAAAGCGATCGCCCAATTCCAACTTACCCGCTCCGAATCCGGTAGAACAAGAGCTCAACCAGCTCAAAGCGACAACTGGAATGAATCGGATGAAGCCAATCGATTTTAGATTTTAGATTTTAGATTTTAGATTGACTTGCGCGAGATAAATGCTCTTTCTTGAGGATTTTCGATTTTAGATTTTGGATTGATTCCACGGATAAATCACGTGGCGGATGCCACCTTTGAAATTCGCTTGTCAGTAAGGAATGAGAATTAAATAACTTACCATGCGTGATGGTTCTTGTGGGATGGGCGTCCCGCCCGTCCAGAAAGGGCGGGCGGGACGCCCAACCCACTTTCAAGAGTGTAAATTATTTAATTCGCGATCCTAAGACGATCGACCCAGCCAACTCCTGAAGTTCCTCAATGGTACGTGTTTCGCAGCGGTGAAGCCAAAGGGCCCTATACCAGATTGCAATTATGGGAGATTGAGGAAATCACAGCCAGAACCAAAGTGCGGCGCGGGGAAGCCGAGTGGCAGCGCGGCGGTGAAATTCCAGAATTAGCGTCGTACCTCACTCAAAAATAAGACAGTACACGTCACCGCACGTCGATCGGCGCTTAAGACGATCGCGCTCCCCAGAAAGTAGCGCTATTCTTAGAAAAGGGATTTGTGTCAGCGAGACTCCCGGAGATTTTTATGAATATTACTTTGAGTCCTGAGCAGGTGAAATTGATCGAAGCGCAATTAGCACTGGGCCAGTTTAGCTCGCCGGAAGAGGTGATTACAAAAGCCCTCCAGACTTTGACTCAAACACGCCAGCATTATTGGGAGTGGGTGGAGGAGGTGCGCTCTTCGGTGGAGGAAGCGGAGGCGGAACTATCGCGAGGTGAGGGAATCCCCTTAGAGACTGCCATCGAGCAATTGCAGGAAAAGTTTCGCAAGGCACGAGAGGTTCAGGGATGAACCGATGCTTTGTCTCTCCCACAGCAAGCCGAGACTTGAATGCCATTGGTGATTATTTTGTTGGCTCAAGTTTATATAAAAAAAAACCCTCAACTTTGTGAGGGCTTTGCGATGCCAGGAACGAGACTTGAACTCGTGACACGTGGATTTTCAGTCCACTGCTCTACCAACTGAGCTATCCCGGCTTGTTTTTTCGCGCTTTACTATCTTAGCAGACACATACAGAATTTAGCAAGCACTTTTTCAAATTAATTTTCGATCGCCCGGAACCGCCCGCCTGTAAGCTAAAAGCTGCAACCTAAAATCCAAGAATCGCAATGGCACAGCAACATCGGGACAGCGAGGGCAAGAGTCTGCTTGTCTTGGGCATAATTTGGCTGCTGGGGGCAATTAGCGATCGCCTCTGGTTTGCCCTCGATCGATCTGTCCCGGCGTGGGATCAAGCAGACTACCTGACTAGCACCCTGAAATACTTGCAGGCGTTGCAGCATCCTCAGTGGCTTTCCGGGGAGTGGTGGACAAACTTTTGGCTGCTTTCGACGAAAATTCCGCCCTTGGCATACATCTTAACGGTTCCGTTTCTTCAGGTTTTCGGTACTGGGGGCGATCGGGCAACCCTCGTTCATTTATTATTTAGTGCAATTCTCCTCGCCTCAGTCTACAGTCTGGGCGTCCAATTATTTAACCGGCAAGTCGGTTTGTGGGCCGCTGCAATTTGCGTTTTGTTACCCGGACTTTATCGGTTCCGCTTGCAATTTTTACTCGACTATCCCCTCACAGCGGCGATTACTTTGGCTTTCTATTGTCTGACAATGTGGAAGCAGGAATCAGGAAGTTCGGCAGCGGATTTAACGGATAGAACAAAGTTGGAAGAAGGAACCAAGAAAAAGTATAAATTCTCGCCATCGGGGGCGGGCACGGGGGCACCGCCCCTACATACCCTCTCGTCGTCATCTTTCTTTTGGGCGATCGCCTTTGGAATTTCTCTCGGCTTATCAATATTAGTTAAACACACGACTGTATTATTTCTGTTTACCCCGATTGTGTGGTTGGCTGTGGGTGCTGTGCGCCAAAAAGCTTGGGGGAGATTAGGTCAATTAACTGGTGCTTTGTTGCTGTCGGTGGCGGTGTTTGGGCCCTGGGCGAAAACCAATTGGCTGTTAATTTTGACCGGGGGAAAACGGGCTACGCTGGATTCTGCGATCGCCGAAGGAGATCCGGCCCTCAATACGATCGACGCTTGGATTTACTACGGCCAACACTTACCCGAACACATTTCTTGGCCTCTGTTACTTATTCCCTTAGTAGGATTGATACTTTATTGGCGTCGCAGGCCAAATAGTTCGTCAATTTTGCATCTCAACTCCTGTCGCTGGCTGGCTGTTTTCTGGGGAGGAGCTTATTTAATTAATTCTCTAAATATCAACAAAGACGACCGATATGTGATACCTTATTTGCCAGTTTTATCTATTTTCTTAGCCTACTGTTTAACGCTGTGGCCTTCTCGGTGGGGACGACAAATTCGCTGGGGTACAATTGGCTTGGCAATTTTGGCGATGCTGTTCCATATCTTGCCGCTGGGAGGTGCTCTGGGAAATAGCTTAGTCCAAATTATTAGTCCCGGCAATTCTAACTATCCTTACTTGGGGAAAGAGTGGCCGCACCGAGAGGTAATTGCAGAAATTATTGATAGGGAACCTTATTTGCAATCTACTTTAGGCGTGTTGCCTTCTACGCCGGAAATTAACCAGCATAATTTGAATTTTTACGGTGCTTTGGCTAATTTTCAGGTTTACGGGCGGCAGGTGGGAACGAATTTAAAAGAAGTGCCGCAAGATGTGCGATCGCTCTCTTGGTTCGTAACTAAAACTGGCCCGCAAGGTTCGATCCGCGAAAAAATTAAACAAGCTCAAAATGCAGCCGTAACCGCGATTGAAAAAGGGGATAAATTTGACTTAGATAAAACTTGGATTTTGCCAGATTATACTAATTTAAATCTTTATCGCAAGCGAGTGCAGCCTGTCGAAATACAGCCGTTGAATGAATCGCGATCGCAAGTACAATTAGATCGAGTTACTGTCGCTGCAAAAGCAGTTCCCGGAGTCGCGCTACCGGTTACTTATACTTGGTCTGGGCCTTGGCAGCAGTTGCAGTCTGGTTTAGTGTTGGTAACGTGGCAAAATCAGCAGTCTGGCGATATTCCACCGGGACAGACTTTCAGGATTTTACACGATCGCGCGATCGCCCAGGCAACTTTGCATCCGGGGATGCTGGAAGCGGATAAATTTGCTGTGGGGTTTCGAGTTGTCGATCGCACAGCGATGCTTCCTCCTGCTAATATTGCACCGGGAACTTACAATCTGCAAGCTACTTATCTAAATCGGAAAACTGGGGAAACTTATCCGATTAATGTGCCGGCAGTTAGTGTTAAAATCGAGGCAGAGCCTCTGGATATGCGTTCCCAGGCAGAGCCGGGAAACGAGGATAATACAGATCAGCCTGAGTTAGATTTGGTGACTCAATTGCGGGCGATGGCGGTTAATTTACCCAAAGGATTGCCCGGTTTAGAACCCGTGTTCGAGCAGATTGGGCGCATCAATCAGTACGATCCAATTCAAGATTATACCGTGCAAGCGGAACAAGCGTTAGAATATCGGTTGAAACAGGAACCAAATAATCTAGAATTGGCTTATGCTTTGGCATTTTCTCGGGTATTGCAGCAGAATGTCCAAAGTGCGATCGCTGCCTTAGAAAAAGTCACTCAACTCGACTCAAAAAACCCTTACGCTTACGCATATCTCGCTTTCGTACACCTGTACGGCTGGCATCCCAAAGCCGCTCAAACAGCCTTAAAACCTGCTCTCGCTCTCAACTCCAACCTACCGGAGATTAGAGTTTTAAACGGTGTAGCGGCTCTGATGCAAGGTAATCTCATTCAAGCATGGCAAGATTTGCAATACTTAAAAAAACTAAAAATTTAACAATCTCTTTTATTGTGGCACGGGCGTCCCGCCTGTGCTTCTAAATCTGTCAAGCCTGTGCTTTTAAATCTGTCAAGCCTGTGCTTTTAAATCTGTCAAGCCTGTGCTTTTAAATCTGTCAAGCCTGTGCTTTTAAATCTGTAAAGCCTGTGCTTCTAAATCTGTAAAGCCTGTGCTTCCGAATCAGTGAAAAACAGAAAACCAATGAACCAACCAAGAATAATCTCTCTAATTCCCAGTGCCACCGAAATTGTAGCACTTTTAGGATTAACCGATGCAATTGTGGGCCGTTCCCACGAATGCGACTATCCCCCAGAAATCCAAAATTTACCTGTTTGCACTCAGCCTAAATTCAATCCCGAAGGAACTAGCAGCGAAATTCACAACCGCGTGACAGAATTGTTGCAAAATGCCCTCAGCGTGTATAAAGTAGAAATAGATACTGTGGAAAAATTGCAGCCGACTCACATTATTACTCAAGCTCAATGTGAAGTCTGCGCTTGTTCTCTAACAGAGGTTGAACAAGCAGTAAGCACGCTGGTAAATAGCAAGCCGGAAATTATTTCTTTGCAGCCGAATCTGCTATCAGAAATCTGGACGGATATTCAGCGAGTTGCTGATGCTTTGGGCGTAGATGGCAAAAGCGCGATCGACCTTTTGCAATCCCGCATCGATGCTATTATCTTAAAAACCAAAACATTAACCGTTAAACCCAAAGTAGCTTGCATCGAGTGGATTGAACCTTTGATGGCTGCGGGTAACTGGATTCCCGAATTAGTGGCAATGGCGGGAGGCAATTCGCTATTTGGAATTGTCGGCGAACATTCCCCTTGGTTAAAATGGGAATCGCTAGTAGAAGCTAATCCCGATGTAATTATTTTCATGCCTTGTGGCTTTGATTTAAACCGCACTCGCAACGAAGCACTGCAGATAACTAAATACGCAGAATGGGCTAATTTGCAAGCAGTAAAAACGGGGAAAGTTTACATAACTGACGGCAATTCTTACTTTAATCGACCGGGGCCGAGATTGGTTGATTCGTTAGAAATTTTAGCAGAAATTCTCCATCCCGAAATCTTCAATTTTGGCCATCGGGGTAAGGGTTGGCAGCCATTTTTGTAAGTACCCACAGTTAGCTAAAGCTTGATATACAGCCTCTTCGGTGGTTCATGAAGTACACTATAAAGCTATATTGTGTGGTGTTAATCTGTAGGGTGCGGATCTGCGAAATATTGGTCGATAAAACTTACAGATTGACGGGTGGCGACGCACCTTACACGGGCTAGAAGATTGTGTGTACCACATCTACATGGAATATGCTATATATTAATTCTGAATGGCCTGCCACACAAATAAGGACACAACAATGTTGTGTCCTTACTTCGCTTTCATTTAACCGAATCTGACATCAATTGATGCAAAAAACGCTAGTCCTACTTGGCATCAGGGGGCATCAAAACCTTGTCAATTACGTGAATCACGCCGTTGCTAGCTTTGATATCAGCTTTCACAACATTACCGCCGCTGACAGTAACTTTGCCTGCGTTAACTCCCACCTTCAGCGCGCTGCCTTCCACACTTTTAACATCGCCGGATTTTAGGCTAGTAGATAAAACCGAACCAGGAACAACGTGGTAAGCTAAAATCTTAGTAAGTTGGGCTTTGTTTTCCGGTTTGAGCAAATTCTCCACAGTTCCTTCTGGCAAAGCAGCAAATGCCGCGTCAGTCGGAGCAAAAACAGTGAAAGGGCCTTTTCTTTGTAAAGTTGCAACCAAGTCTGCTGCTCCCAAAGCCTTTGTCAGCGTCTTGAATTGAGGGTCGCCCGATGCAATAGCAACAATATCCTTAGCAGCAGCAGTTGGTGCCTGTGAAGTGCCAGTTGGTGCCGGTGAAGCAGCGGTTTTCACATTTCCTGCAACTTGTTGAGTTTGAGTTGCATTAGCAACATTGGTATTGGAGGTGATGTGAGCCCAAGCCGGGAAACCAATCAACGCGCTAGCGCCGATTACTCCTGCGAAACCTGTCAGTTGTTTGATCCAGCTAGGTAAATTTTGATTTGTCATAAAACCTGTCGGTAAGTGGGAAACTCAGTCGCTGCATAGCGCTGAGAGGAAAACGATCAGCGGTTTCAACCGCCTTGAACATTACAGGGGGATCGTTTGATTCGATGTAATGAATGTGATGTACTTTTACGATCGACAATTACCACTTCAAACCTCACGATCCTGTACCCATAATGTTTGCTCTTTCGAGCCTCCCTTACGGGGTAATGTTAGCTTCGACCTTGTTATAAGAGCTTGCGCGGGCTCGCAACACTGTTCCAGTGACCTTGGAACTGTTTAATCACGAGCGACAGAGCGGGGAACTAGCTACGCATTCGCCCGGTGTCGTGACTCAAATAACGGCTCCTCTTACGAGGGGTCTGGTCAGCACAGCTTGGGAGAGATTTCTCGCGACCAAGCTCAGTCCCTTTAGGGCTGGGTTGCTGACTGCGCTTGCATTTCCTTTTGACATCCTCACCGGGCTAAAGCCACGGTGATTCCCAAGCATCACTACTTGGGTTTCTGCTTCATTGCACCTGCCTCCACCCTCAAGGAGTTTATGGTCTTACGGTCGCTCCACAGACTATCCCCGCTAGCCCAGCGGTTCTTATGTATCGAGAAATCTCAAGATTTCTGTTTGTTTGCGTCACTCAGGGATGTTGTACCATTGCCCAATAGTGCTTTTCCCGGTCTACCGATTTGTCTGCGCCGCCAGTTGTTTGCTGGACTTCGCTCGTATAGGCTGTCTGATCCATCGTCGCGGGTGGGTCAACGACCACTTTAATTATAGTGAAAAATTTGTAAAGCCGTCCTAGAAGGACGGGGTTTCTACCCAAATTTTCCGATGATATAAAACCGTGAACATGAATTGTTATGTTAGCCAAATATCGACAAAAAGCAAGGTTGCTAGAGGCTAAGGTAGAGAGAAAATTCTCTTGCATCCCCGATCGAACAAAACTTCCTTAATATAACGCAACCTAAAAAATCTGGCATCAACCGCTAAATCTGTAACTCAAAACCTCAATCACCGAACCAGTTTGGGGTAAGTCACCAGATTTGATCGAAATCGTGTCATTATTCAATCGGCGCACCGGCGTACCATCCATCAGCGCCAAGAATTCATCTAGCGGCACCAAATCGCACGCAGCAGCATCGGCGGCTTGGGTTTTGAAATGTGTCGGAATCACCATCTTTGGTTTGAGAAGTTGCAAAGTTTGCTTCGCTTCCGCCGGAGTGTAAGCTTTCGGCCCGCCGCCCACGGGAATCAGCACTACATCGGGCCGCCCGATCAAGATTTGTTCTTCAATGCCGATCGGGCCAGCAACTCCGCCCAAGTGTAAAATCTTAACGCCCGCTTGCTGCCACAGCCAAGCCACATTGACCCCAAATCGCCGTCCTCCCTCACGGTCTTTTTGGGTCCGAATCCCTTGAATCCGCAGCCCGTTAGACCTGTAAGCCCCCGGTTCGTACAAAAGGCCGGGATTGCCCGCAAATCCGTCGATCGCCCCTTCATCGAGCAACCGACTGCTAATCAGAATCAAATCTGTTGGCACTTTAGGAGAGCGATAGCCTGCCGTACAGCCCAGGGGGCGAAAAGGATTCACCAGCACCCTCGCACCGCCACCGGTGAACAAGAAGCAAGTGTGGCCCAACCACTGAATCGACAAGGAATTAGTAGTTTGAGCTTGATAGCTTTCCCATCCAGATGGCAAACCAGTGGACAAAGCTGCTAGCAAACCCGTCTGTGCGTAACGTATTAATTGTCGCCGTTTCATCAAAAACACTCGGTAAGTGGGAAACTCAGGGTATGAAAGACCTGAGAGGGAAAGGACACGGCGATTTCAATCGCCTTGAATCTTTCTGTATCCATTACCGCCTTGGAGTTGCTGGACTTGGTGTACTTTTGTAATGCACTTTCGGCAGGACAGTTACTGCCTCAAACCTTGCAACTCTGTACGCATAATGTTTGCTCTTATGGAGCCTCCCTTTCGGGGTAATGTTCGCTTCGACCTGGTTATAAAGGCTTGTTAGACCTGCAACACTGTTTCAGTGACTTTAAAACTGTTTAATTGCAGATGACAGAGCGGAAAACTAGCGTCGCATTCTCCGGTGTCATGACCTAAATAACGTCTCCTCTGTAAAGAGGGGTCTGGTCAGAACAGCTTGCAATTTCTTACAAGCTCAGTGGCGTTGATTCCCTGAGTTCCTGACCTTGTGGTTGCAGTTGTCGGGTGTTGGTCGTTTGTTGTTATACCACAAAACACCGTCAGTCGATTTTAGATTTTAGATTTTAGATTTTAGATTTACTGGCAGCATTGAATCTGGAATCTCGAACAGGAGTGTAAAATTTGGGGTTCACCACGACAGGAGTGGGGGGCTTGTATCCTTTTTGGGGCGGTTCAGGTGCGAAAATGTGTACCCTACTCTCACCGTAAGGTGCTATAAGAGCGAACCCTACAAATTCAGAGAAATTCAACTAAAGTCTTTCTAAGAAATTTCGCAATAATTGCTTCCCCGAAGTCGTCAAAATACTTTCCGGGTGAAACTGCACACCTTCAATATGCGGATATTCCCGGTGCCGCACCCCCATAATAGTTCCGTCTTCAACCCAAGCCGTAATTTCCAAAACTTCTGGACAACTCTGCTTTTCAATTACCAAACTGTGATAGCGAGTTGCAATCATCGGCGATTCGACGCCCTGAAAAACTCCGACTCCTGCGTGTTCTACCTGAGAAGTTTTGCCGTGCATCAACACGGGTGCAGAAACAATTTTGCCGCCGAATACTTGACCGATACTTTGATGTCCGAGGCACACGCCTAAAATTGGTAGAGTCGGCCCCAATTCTTTGATTAATTCCAGAGAAATTCCCGCATCTTCCGGCCGCCCCGGCCCTGGAGAAATCACCACTGCCGCAGGCTGTAATTGGCGAATTTCTGCTAAGGAAATTTGGTCGTTGCGGTAGACTTGCACTTCGCTTGCTACCGGCAACTGGGCACCGAGTTCTCCTAGATACTGTACCAAATTGTATGTAAAACTGTCGTAGTTATCGATTACTATAATCACGGGTTAAGTTGGATTTTAGGTTTGAGATTTTAGATTTTAGATTGACTCGCTGCCTGAAAGCAAGGGTTTTAAGATTTTAGATAGATGCCCAAGATAAAAATAGTTGCAATATAGACGAATAAAACTAAAAACCTCCCATTGGTCATCTAAAACCTAAAATTTGCTGAGGCCAATAATTTACTGACGGGCGATCGCAATTTGAACGACTGCCCACAAGGGAGGAAGCAGAAGTGCACTACCGACGATCGTAGCAGCCATTGCCGATACCAGAACCGCTCCCGCACCGCAGTCTTTGGCAATTTTGGCTAGTTCGTGGTAAGATTGCCCGACTGTCAAGTCTACCACCGATTCGATCGCCGTATTCAACAGTTCCATTGCTAAAACTATGCCAATGGTGACGCCGATCACAGATATTTCTACAGGTTTCAGTTGCAAAAATAGGCCGAGTCCGATCGCCAAAGTGCCAATAACAGTGTGAATCCGAAAATTGCGCTGAGTTTCAAAAGCATAACTCAGACCACCCCAAGCGTATCTAAAACTCGTAGCTAAGCTAGATGCGATTTTCCAGGACAGATCTCGGTTGTATTTCAAGGCTTTTTTAGACTCGTGGACTGTCTGGCTAGAAGAGTCTTGAGGCATGGGCAGAAACTGTGCGATTTGTGATGAAAGTGAGGGTCTATCTAGTGTCATAAAGAACCAACTTTAATTTACAGAGATGAATGAAGGCTAAACTTTTCAAATTAACTACATCAAGTCTAGGTAACTTTTCTAAGTTTTTACTAAAGTTTTGGTTTAATTTCAGAAAGTTATGTTGGGCTTGACATGATTTGTTAAATCACCATCCACTTCAGTTATGCTGTTTGGATCGTAAGACCGATCGCCCGCAGCAATGTTTCCTGTCGATCGAGCATTTGAGTCAGACTTTCTTCATCCGGGTGATCCCAGCCCAAAAGATGCAGAAAACCGTGGGCTGCCAGCCAAGCTAGTTCGGTTTTCAGGGGATGTCCTTGCTGCTGGGCTTGTCGGTTAGCTGTATCGATCGAGATGACGATATCACCCAAGTATAGGGGTTCAGATGACTGCATTTCCTCTAGCTGAGGACAGTCTACCTCTAAAGCTGCGAAAGCTAGTACATCGGTCGGTCGATCTTGCTGGCGGTACTGGAGGTTGAGGGCTTGCATCTCCCTATCGGCGGTTAAACGCAGACTGACTTCGTAGCCCGGGGCCACTGGCACATCCGCCGCCTGGTTTTCCAGCCAAACGCTAAACCAATTTTCCCAGGTTTCGGCCAAAATCTCCCCGCTGGCTGCACTCTCAGGGAGGTTGGAAGCGTCGGCTGACTGCTGGGCGAGCCCGTAACAGTCTTCGACGTTCACCTCGATTAACATTTTTTTGCTCTCCTGTCAAGGGATATATTAAATTTTTTTACAAATTCCAATTGCGCGATCGAACGGCAGGGGATTTTGCTGTTGCTGGCAACATACAGTAATCTGTTAGAGATTGCAACAGGCAGGCAGAACAATCAGCTTAACTCCCGATTAAGAAATATGAAAAACATCAGCAGAAATTAGAGGCTGATTGTTAGAATCCCCGATTAAGAATTGAAATATCGATCGAGAAAAGCCAAACCGACGAGTACGCCTAAAAGTCCGATCGCTGTCAAGGCAAAATGAAACAGAGAAGTCGCCCGCTTGCGAACCATGTTCCGCATCGCCAGCTTGACATAACTCGGTGGAGGTGCAGTGTTTGTCGGTGCTGTCGGGGTTTCGGCGGACTCTTCTGAGGCGGGAATTGCTGAGGGAGGTTGACTCATAACGGTTAGTTTAGAAGGTTAAGAGAGGGACTGTTGAGGACAGGCTCGTCCCGATGTTAACAAATATGTAACGTTTTGTGTAGGATTTTTTAGCTTTTCGATCGCCCCGGGCCCATTAAAGGGGGATTATACCAACAGATTAATGTGCGATCGCCCTGATAATCAATTCGATATTTTCTTTTCATCTTCAGAGACACAAGGATAAATTTAATTCCCGATCCGTGTTCCTGTGCGCTTTAACAAAAATTTTTAAATTGTCAAGTCGCACAATCAAGCGACACTCATTTGAGTTAACTCAAATGAGTGTCACCAGAAAAAGCGACTGTTAACCAACCGCGACGGGCAGTTATTCATAGATATAGCCACGGAAAAACAGAAACAAAATTTTCCGGCTAAATAACCCAAGCTAAAAGTTAAATTACTCGGACACAAACATGGAAGTTTCCACCTTTGAAATCCTCGCTGCACCGATCGCACCTGTGATGGGCATCCCTCCACAACTCATCCCAGTGGCTCGTCGAATCGTTCAGGGATACTTTCTCACCATCTCCAATCTCGAAGCGATCGACTTGCGATATCGGATTGAGTTTACCATCAGCTTACCCGTGCCGGCAAATCCTAATAAAATCTTGCTCAACAACGCTTTCTTAGTTGTTGACGTTGAAGGCACTAACATAGAGGTACCTCTGACTCAGCAGCCAGGAAAACCGAAGGTATATCGCGCATTTTTTACAATACCCGCTCACAAAACTGCATCTGTTCAATTGTTGCCCATTCTGCCAAAAACTCTGACTCCAGGTTTGTTGGAAGTGCGCGGCTATGTCTCGCTATTTGTGCCAGCGCGCTCCATCTTTCCAAAGCCTCAACCCCAAAGCAAGAAACCAGTCAAGGTGTTATTGAATCCCGAAATTCGCGGTACTTTCTTGCCAAACGATTTCCCATCCGAAAATCCAACTTTACCCGACTTCGATCAAATTAATTACACATTAGCGATCGCCAGTGGAAAAGGCTTGAACGAGATTACGCCTGAACCAGGTAAACCAATTATCATCGATTTACCAATTGTTGGCCCAATTTTGGAAGAGTTACGCAACGGTAATTTGGACTTGGCTACTTTGGAAGCAGACAATTCAGAAAAAGCTCAAATGCTCGTGCAACTGCTGGCCCAACTCGATGCCAATGATGTCAATTTGAAAGAGCTAAATACAGTGATGGATAAATTCGATATTCCTGTCAGAATGTCTCGCGGCTAGAACTGTTAAATGGTAAGTAAGCTGTTGGGCATCTAAATTGTATTTTTTGGGCGGGCGAGACGCCCACCCCACAAGACTTTTCTTAAATTTGACTCTACAATTTAAATGCACTTCAGCTTAACTGTAGGGTGGGCAATGCCCACCTTACGTTTAATTACAGCGGTTCTCAAAAAAGTGAGGTATGCCCACGGAGGCCTATGCCCACGGAGGCCTATGCCCTATGCCCTATGCCCTATGCCCATGAGTACCTCATCTTTCTGAGAAAGGCTATACGTTTAATTACCCCCACTTATACACTCAGTGAGCTTTATTCAAATGTCGAACTCATTTAAATTTCAGCCTGTTTCTTTTAGTTGGGTGGCTGTTCATCCGCAGCCCAAAGGTGTTGTTCAATTTATTGGTGGAACTTTTTTTGGTAGTTTGCCAACTTTGTTTTATCGATATTTTTTACAACAGTTGTTTGAAGAAGGTTATACCGTAGTTGCTTTGCCGTTTAGATTTACTTTTCGTCACTGGCCGATCGCTATTGGGTTATTAAAAGAACAGGAGATTCTGAGAACAGAACTGACCGAGATTGCTCAAAGATTAGGCTATGAAAGCGAAATTTATCAAGAACCATCAAGTTATTTTTGGGTGGGTCACAGTCTGGGATGCAAGTACATTGCTCTTTTAGAATTTTTAAGCGACGATCGGTATCCAAACATTGTGGAGAAATTCTGCGATCGCCCTGACTACGAACGGATTCAAAGGTTAATCGAAAATCTGGGCATCGACAGACCTTCAATTAAAGGCCAGCCGTCCTTATTAATTGCTCCTGATATCAGCAATACAGAGAGCGCTATTCCAGTGCGATCGCTAGCAAAACTGTTAGACAAATTCCGCTTAGGAGTGCTACCAACCAGAGAACAAACTCAATGCTTTATTGCTAATAGTTCTCTGTTTAATTTAACAGCAATAATTTCTTTCGATCGAGATGATATTGCTGGTTCTACCAATGATATCAAAAAAAGTCCAGAACAACAAAAAAACAGCGATGTACTTTGGCTCATACAACAGCTAAGTAATAGAAAATTGCCTTTATTGAGCCAGGAAATAGAAGGCAAACATTTAGAGCCGATTGGCGTCCAAATCGGTTACTATATTGTTGACCTCAATCCTTGGGATAAATTCATCAAACCCCTGAAAAGGCGCTTTCTTGAATATTGGTCTGTTCATTTTTTGGATGCTTTGAAAAAGCGGTTAAGCGCTTAACTATCGGTTGTTATTTGCGATCGCCCTTTCAATCCTCTCTCCTCCAACAGAGAATCGGCCCAAACAGCATCAGTTTCGGACAGCGCAGGGACTAACTCAGCCGTATAATCGAGGGTAATGTCATAGGCGGCGCGATCGTAAACCCCATTTAATAACGCTTGTAAATCTACAATTGGTTCCGCATCACCCGCGCGCAAA
The DNA here is from genome assembly GCF_036705405.1 of Microcoleus sp. B13-B6. Classification (NCBI taxonomy): domain Bacteria; kingdom Bacillati; phylum Cyanobacteriota; class Cyanophyceae; order Oscillatoriales; family Microcoleaceae; genus Microcoleus; species Microcoleus sp. B13-B6. The sequence continues at coordinate 160,997 of NZ_JAUBUJ010000001.1, read as the reverse complement.
GGCAGGGGAAACGGAGGAATCATATCTGGTAAATTGAAAAGGTACAAATCCGCCAAAGGCCTTTGATTTCCGCGACTCACTAAAATTCGATAACTTGCCTCAATATCGTTACCAAAAACTGGTAGAGGTTGGTAACTTCGCAGCAAGTCAATTTCAACCATATGAGTGCGACTACCAAACACCTTTTCTCGCTTTGCTTCATACATTTCTCGCCCTTTGCCAGGGCGCTTATTGGCGGGTGACAGCACTTCAATCACTGTCACAACTTCCCTAGTTGCTGTATCTCGTACCTCTAAATATGCTTCCCTAAATTCCACAGGTACTGGCAGTCTTACTTTCAAAGCTGTCACAGGCGGTGCGGCAACTGCAACATTAGAAGAAGTAGGGTTGGTTGGACTAGGAGAACGCTGCACAGTGACATCAGGAATCCCCACTAATAGGGAATTGTCCCCGCTAATCTCATAAACTCTTTTTTCAATATCGACGATATATTTTGGCAGCAACTGCGGCACTAATGATTCAAAAATGCTACTAATTAGCAAGTGATGTACTTGAGGCCATAATTCAGGACTTTCTAAATAAGGATTCATCCCTGGAAATGGATTAGTCATTGATTTAACTCCTGTTAATTTACCTACTTGTATTATCCCCTTAACCCTCTCTCTCGCAACAGAGAATCGGCCCAAACAGCATCCGTTTCTGACAGCGGGGGCACTGCATCGGCTGTGTAATCAATTTCAAAATCATAACCGGCGCGATCGTATACTTGATTAATCAGCGCCTGTAAATCCAGAATCGGCTCTACATCTTCGGCACGCAAAGGCAAGGGAAATGCAGGAATTGTATCGGGAAGGTTAAATAAGTATAAATCTGCGATCGGGCGTTGATTGCTGCGGCTGACTAAAACGCGGCAGTCGCTTTTATGGGAATGTCCGAAAACTGGCAAAGGTTCCCCACCCCGCAACAAGTCTATTTCGACTAAATGGGTACTGCTATCAAATATTTTATTTCGCTTATTGTCATACTTTTCTCGACCTTCCCCCCGGCGTTTATTTGCAGGCGAAAGCACTTCAAGAACCGTGACAACTTCCTTGGTTGTCATATCGATTACTTCTAAATATCCTTCCCTAAATTCTTCCGACACTGGGATTCTCACTTTTAAAGGCTGCACAGTTCGGGAAGCGACGGCGACAGCATTAGATGCGATCGCACTTGCGGGAAGGCGTTTCTGTTGGATAGAGACATCAGGAATCGCTACTAATAGAGAATTTTGACCTTTGATTTCGTAAATTCGCTTTTCAATAGCGACGCGGTATTTCGGGCGCAATTGCGGAGTTAACGACTCCTTAATCACACTAATCAGTAAATGATGGACTTCTGGCCAAAAATCAGGATGTTCTAAATAAGGATTCATCCCCGGAAATGGATTAGGCATGAGCGTACTTCCCCTTTACCACTACTATTTTAGCAGCTCAATTAAAAAAACGCAGACAATATCAACATATCATCTGCGTTAATCCCCGTGCATCTGCGATTAAAATTCCCTAAAAATTGCCATAACTGCTAATAGCAGCCTGCAACCTCCCAATCACTTCATCAACCGAAATCGCCCCCAACTCCCCAGAAGCACGAGTCCGAATATTCAAACTATTCGCCTCAACTTCCTTCGCACCCACAACACCCATCACCGGAATTTTATCCTTCTCAGCATTGCGAATCAACTTGCCCAAACGCTCGCTATCCTCATCAGCTTCAGCGCGAATATTTAGCGCCTTCATCTTCGCCGCCACTTCCTTCGCAAACGGCAAAAACTCTGCGCTGACAGGCAACAACCGCACCTGAATCGGCGCCAACCACAGCGGAAAATCGCCCGCATACTGCTCGATCAAAATCCCGATCAAACGTTCCAAAGAACCGAAAGGAGCGCGGTGAATCATCACCGGACGCTTGCGAGTGCCGTCTTCAGCGACATATTCCAAATCAAAACGTTCTGGCAAATTATAATCTACCTGAACAGTTCCTAATTGCCATTCTCTATCCAAGACATCTTGGAAAATAAAATCGAGTTTCGGCCCGTAAAAAGCCGCCTCCCCAATTCCCTCAAAATAATTCATTCCCAAAGTTTCCACCGCGCGGCGGATTGCACCTTGAGCCTTTTCCCAAGCTTCATCGGAACCGATGTATTTCTCTAAATTGTTTGGATCGCGGAAACTCAAACGCGCCTTAAAGTTTTTCAGTTGGAGACTCTTGAAGACTGACAGAATCAAATCCACCACATTCAAGAATTCAGCATCCAACTGTTCCGGCGTAACAAATAAGTGGGAGTCATCCACCGTAAAGCCGCGCACCCGCGTTAAACCGCCCAATTCTCCCGATTGTTCGTAGCGGTAAACTGTGCCGAATTCCGCCAACCGCATCGGCAATTCGCGATAGGAACGCAATTCGCTTTTGTAAATTTGAATGTGAAAAGGGCAATTCATGGGTTTCATCACAAAACCCTGTTCGTTTGCTGCCGCTTCCTCATCCTCCGCCATCAGCGGAAACATATCTTCTTTGTATTTCTGCCAGTGTCCAGAAATTTTGAACAAATCGACTCTGGCAATGTGCGGAGTCACTACTTGCAAATAGCCGCGCTTGATTTGTTCTTGTTTCAAGTAATCTTCTAAAATACTTCTCAAAACAGTGCCTTTCGGCGTCCACAAAGGCAAACCCGGCCCAACTGGATCGGCAAAGATAAACAAGCCTAATTCTTTGCCTAATTTGCGGTGATCGCGCCTTAATGCTTCTTCTTTGCGGTGTTTGTATGCTGCTAATTGTTCGGGAGTTTCCCAAGCAGTGCCGTAAATGCGCTGTAACTGAGCTTTGGTTTCATCGCCGCGCCAGTACGCGCCTGCTAGGCTTTCTAGCTCGATCGCCTTTGGATTCAACTCACTGGTATTTTCTAAGTGAGGCCCGGCGCACAAATCCCACCATTCCTCGCCCACATGGTAAAGAGTAATTGGTTCGATCAAACCTTCTAAAATTTCTAATTTGTAAGGTTCGTTAATCTCCTTAATTCTGCGTTCGGCTTCCTCGCGGCTGACTTCTTCCCGAATTACAGGCAATTTACGGTTGATGATTTTGATCATCTCTTTTTTAATGGCTTTTAAATCCTGTTCCGTAAAAGGTTCGGGAGTGTCAAAGTCATAATAGAAACCGTTTTCAATCCAAGGGCCAATGGTCACTTGCGCCTTGGGAAATAACTTCTGCACCGCCATCGCCATAACGTGGGAGGTGGTGTGGCGAATTTTTTTTAGTGATTCCGACTCACTCGTGCGGGGCAACTCAATCTTAACGGACTCTTCTGGAGGGGACATGGATTCTGAGCTAGACATCGGCTGAATTAGCAATTAATTTAGTGGCAGTTGCTTCTATATTACTCAGATTGGGACAGCAAGCGCCGACTTCAGGTTGGGGGACACCCTGGGAAATTAGGTCATTCTGGGCATGGGGCATGGGGCATTGGGCATAGGGCATAGTTTTTTTCTTTCTTCTTCCTTTCATCCGTTACATCTCACATCTTGCACCATTGTCAAGAACAGGCTTTCCGGCCTGTTCCACAAAGAGTGAATTTTCTTGTGGAACAGGCCGAAAAGCCTGTTCCTAAAAAGCTTATTGAGAATGGTGCAACATCTCAGTTACATCCGTTACATCCGAAGAAAGCGAATCCCTTGCCGAACTTCCTTCTGCTATGAGCTATTGCTAGCGAGTCTGAGCCGATATTGCACAATTTGGGGATTTCGACTCAAAAATCGCTGCTGACACCATTAAATTTATTCACACCCACCTACTAATTGTTGTGAAACCCTTGAATTTTTGTTAAAATTATGTTACAATTTGTAAAGACCGTCTAAGACTATAATAGATAAATAACCCAATTTTGATCCATGCTTAATTCCAACTTGCCAGAGCCAGAATTGCTCAAAGCGTTACTGGAACCGCTCTTAGAGGATTTCACTTACTGGTTCGACCGATCGGCAAAACTCTTAGAAAGTGAGGAAATTCCCTTTCTGGGCGACGAAGATCAATCGGACTTGCTGGCGCGAGTCAAACAGGCTCAGCAAGAAGTAGGCGCGGCTAAAGCTCTATTTCAAGCAACCGGAGGTCAAGTTGGGATTGAAACAGCAGCACTGATGCCGTGGCACAGACTGCTCGCCGAATGCTGGCAAGTATCGGCGCGCTTTCGCTCATTGCAGTCAGCTCCCCCTGGAAAATAAGGAAGCGAGTTCAAGTTCAACTTGCAGTCAAATCCGCAATCTTGGGAAATGTGGCGGCTGACTTGACAACCTCAAACAGATTTCCAGTTAATAAGTTATCAGAAAATTGGGTTTAAAACCCCGTCCTTTTAGGAAGGCTTTATTTCCAAAAAGTTCTAAAAGTTTCCCAAATAGTACCCTATACTACAAAGAGATACAGGTAGAATAACCGCGAGCATCGAATGGATAACCAACCCCAAAATGACCCGCTTGAGAAACAATAATGTCTCGTGGGTGGCGAAAACCACAAAAACATAGCTAGGGTAGCCATCGCGCACCCATACCAGAAAACTCAAAATCTTAGTAGTTAGATGTACCGTAGGGCATACGGGAACAAAGGGAATGAGCCCTTAACGCTTGGGGAGACAAGCCCTCTGGGACTATTCAAATTAGGCTCGAAGCTTCGTTCAATTGGACGGGTTTTTGGTTTAAATATTGCCGAAGGGATGAATAGTTTAAAGGTATGTCAGTGAACCAAGAATCCCCGCGTTTACGGCCGGGAGTGTCAATACTTGCTGAAACACTTTTGTAAATTGCTGTGTGGCTGTTTAGCCCGGAGGAGAAGATAATGTTGCACCTGCTTTATATTTTAGCTTTTACCGTTCTTGCCTTTCTGGCAGTCGGTAACTTAATCCGCAGTCTAGTCACCGTTGGTATGGAATCCCAGCGCCCTCAACAGTTCAGGGCAAATAATCCCTACGCATCCTATCCTCGCTCTCAATCTGTACCACATCCAGAACTTTTAGACGAACACGGAAATGTTGTCAATGAGCCGCTGTTAGTGATGCGTTCGCTGACTGTCCAAGACGCCCGCGAACAATTAGATGCTCTCTACAAATCATCTCCGGGCGGCAGCGACGAAGGGGGCGAACTAGCCTGATACAACCACAGCCGCAGCATTTATACTCAGGCGCGATGGGGAGCATCTCATATTTGTAAAAATACTTCTTCTGGCTCCTTCCTTCTTGTGGCTCCTTCCTTCTTCCTCTTTCCTTCTGCCTCCTGCCTCCTGCCTCCTGCCTCAAAACTCCAATTTCTAGCTTGGCCGCAAAGGTGAGATGCTCCCGCGCGATGCCTCAAAAAAATATAGGACTTACACGCTAGGTGTCCGAAGCCCGGTTTATTCATAGATGGTGGGTAAAAACCGGGTTTCTTGGGATCAGTCGTCAAAATAATTGGTCGTTAGTTTTTAACGAATGGCTAATTATTTGCGCTTTTTTAAAGTTTAATTACCGATTAACCAGATCGATCGCCAAAAAGCGATAATTATGGCACTGATATCCAATAGAGCGAGGATAGTTTGACACTCAAGTACAGGGAAACTAGGAATCTTGGCGGGCACGGCGGAGCGAATTGGGGCGAACACCGGGATACTCCTGGAGAGCGAAACCGATTTCTTTGTACTTTACTTACCGAGAAAATGGGTTTAAAGCCCTGCCCTTCTAGGGCGGCTTTTTTCTTATCAATCGTGTTGTCCCTTTGTAACAGTATGGTACAATACTGAGACAAGGAGGTACTACAAGTGTTTTCTCTAACCTACGAGTTTAAGCTCAAACCTACCGTCAGCCAAGTTTCACTGTTTGAAGACTGGCTAGAACAGTGTCGGCGGGTGTATAACTACGCACTTGCTGAACGGAAGGCTTGGTATAAGTCTCGTAGTTGCCTGGTTAATGCTTGTTCCCTACATTCCGAGTACATTATTCCTGCTGATGCTAAGCGTCCTACTTATGCTTCTCAGTGCAAAAGTTTAACAGCAGCAAAAGAAAAAATCCCCGCTTTGAGGGTAGTTCAATCGCAAGTTCTACAACAAACACTTAAACGGTTAGAACAAGCTTTTGTTTCAATGTGGGAGAGAAACTTTGGCTTTCCTCGGTACAAGAAGCCTGGTCGCTGTAAATCTTTTGTTTTTCCACAACTGGGGAAATCGCCTTTGAAAAACGGCATGATTAACCTACCTAAAATAGGTTGGGTTAAGTTCCGACAATCAAGGGAGATACCTGGTGATGCCTTGGTGAAACAAGCTCGAATTGTTAAACGAGCTAGCGGTTGGTACGTGATGCTTAGTTTGCAATGGGGTGTATCTGTACCTCAAGCAACACCATCAGGAGAAGCAGTAGGAATCGACGTAGGATTAATCAGTTTTCTCGCTACATCATCTGGGCTAACACTACCAAGACCGAGGTTTTTTGTAGACCTTCAACGCAAGCTTAAATTGCTGCAACAAAGAGTCAACAGAAAGAAACTTGGGTCAAATAATTGGCGTAAAGCTCAAACGAAAGTGGCAAAACTCCATGAACATATAAGCAACACCCGCAAGAACTTTCATTGGCGTACTGCTCACTTGCTTTGCAATGAGGCAGGAATGATATTTGTTGAAGACTTAAATTGCAAAGCTCTAGCTGCGGGAATGTTAGCCAAGCACTGCCTAGATGCGGCTTGGGGACAATTCTTCAATATTCTGAAACAGTGTTGTTTTAAGCGTGGAGTCTTTTTCAGGGAAGTTGACTCTAGAAAAACAAGTCAAATTTGCCCTAACTGTGGAGTGGAGACAGGTAAAAAAGATTTGTCAGAACGTATCCACAAATGTAATAGCTGCGGGTATACAACTGATAGAGATGTTGCCGCAGCCCAAGTAGTTCTACGACGAGGACTTGCAGCGGTAGGACATACCGTCAAGATGCTTCCCGGAGGGCAAAGTCGTTGGACTCCCTACGAGTTAAGAATCTTCGCGCTTATAGGGCGGAGAGTGTCAACAAGTGCTGTAAATCTATCAGATACTGAAGAAGGAGCGCTCTAAAGCTCCTATCGCTCCTGTTTTGTCATCGGCAAAAATGCACGTTTAAAGCTAGATGATCGTCCCTATTTCGCTACTGGCAGAACTTCTGCAAGCTTTGCCCCAACTGCGGGCACAAATTTATTTCAAATCTTCCATGACAGCCCTGTCTCACGCTATGGAAGACTTAGTTTTGGCGGGTTCCGACGACGAACCCCTAGTCATTGCAAGCTTTCAGCGAGAGCGCTTCTACCGCCAGGAAGCTCACCGTTACCGGCGAATTGCCTCACGATCCTCTCAGGTATATGTGCTGGCAGCACCGGAAACTGAGTTTAAAAATTCTTCGGAGTGTCACGAAACTGTGGCGTTTGCACCGGAGGACGGATTAAGTAAAGAGTGGCACTTAGTGGTACTGGGGGAACACTACTCAACTTGCCTGATTTGTCAAGAAAAAATTGTGCCGATCGACAACCAGGACGATCGCGGGCCACTGGTGATGGATCAAGCTCGCAGATTTGAAGGAATTTGGACGTTCGATCGCGAGGTCAGCTCCAAAGCGGCCGCATTGTTGCTCGATAGAATTGTCAATTATCGCCCGGAATTGGCGGAAAAGATCGATCGAGCGCGAACTACTTACAAGCTCAAAACACCGAAAAAAACGAGGAAATCCGCCACTGCCAAAGCCGCCAAACCCGACAAAAGTACGGCAAAAAGCTCAAAAATTCCCCATCCAAAATTGAGCGATGCTTTTACCGAACGCTTAGTCACCTACTTGCAAGCAGGCCAGCACAAACTGCTCAAAGCATACGCCGCCATCGCCGCCCAGGAACGCAAAGAACGCCTGGTAAACTTAATTACAACGGCAATGCGGCAGTCTCTCAACCCACAAGAAATCGTCGAAGTTGCAGTTCAAGAACTGGGAACTGTCCTGTCAGCAAGCCGATGTTTGATTTATCGGTGCAAGACCGCAGATGTGGCGGTCAAAATCGATCGCGAGTTTTTGGCTCCCGGCGCTAGTTCCATGCTGGATCAGACTTGGCTGTTGCAGGAAAATCAAATATGGATTGAGGCGGTGGCGCGGCAAGAGCGAGTTTACATCCAAGACACATCACAACACCCCCTAATTGTCAATACAAAATTCCTGGAAAAAATTGTAAAAAATTGGCAAATTGTCTCTTGGTTAATGGTGCCAGTGCTTTATCATGGGCGGGTTTTGGGAATGGTGGAAATGCACCAGTGCCGATCGACTTTGGCTTGGGAAGAAGACGAAATTGCTTTAGTAGAGGCGATCGCCACCCAACTCGGAGCAGCATTAATTCAAGCAGAAACCTACGCTCATTTAGAAGAACTAAACCAACAATTAGAAGCATTAGACCGCACTCGCAGCAATCTAATTGCCATCACCGGACACGAACTTCGCACTCCACTTTCTACGATTCAAGTGTGTTTGGAAAGTTTGAACTCGGAACCAGATATGCCTGCAGAATTGCGGCAAATCATGTTAGAAACTGCCCTCGGCGATGCCGATCGAATGCGGAAACTCGTGCAGGATTTCTTAACTCTTTCTCACTTAGAAAGCGGGCGAGTCCAATGGAATGTAGAATCGCTGACGCTGCAAGAATGCGTGGATTTAGCCCTCAGCAGCGTGCGCTCGCGCACGGTCGATCGACAGTTACCGGAAATTATCGCCGAAGTGTCCGCAGAATTGCCTTTAGTGCAAGCTGACGGAGAGTGGTTGGTGGAGGTGCTCTCCAAACTGCTAGACAACGCTTGCAAATTCACCACACCTCAAGGAAGCGTGACCATAAGAGCCAAAAGCAACGGTTCTCGGATGGTGGAAGTGCTGGTAGCCGATACGGGGAGGGGAATAGAGGCGAACAGTTTAAAAGTAGTGTTCGATCGATTTTATCAAGAAGAAGGAGCTTTGCGCCGCAGCACCGGCGGTACCGGTTTGGGATTGGCAATTTGCAAACAGATTGTTGCCGGCTGGGGCGGTAAAATTTGGGTAGATTCCGCAGGAAAAGACCGAGGAAGTGAATTTCACTTTACTATTCCCACTGTTTAGACTCAATTGATACAGCGTATTCCAGGTTTATGAAGTACACACTCCTAACCGGGTTTCTTTACAGTTATCGCATCATTACTGATTCTGTTGCTCGAAACCCGGTCGATCGCGATCTACATTTACCTGGGGAATCTACTGTAAAAAACCGGGTTTGTGGGCGTCTGAGCGCGCAAGTATCGATCGAGTTATATCAAATCCGGCTGCGCTGGCATGATATCAAATCGGCTGCTAACAAATTTGATATGAGGGGCTATTTACGCCGGACTTGATATCAAATACTAATCTACAGTCGTCTTGAGACGACTTGAGCTATGAGGATCTTGTTTCAACCCCTGTCGGACTTAACGACTAATATTAATGCCGATTGCATCGGAATGATTTAACCACAGAGAACGCAGAGCTCGCAGAGAAAGAGAAGAGAGAGATGAATAATTCCGATGTAAACGGAAAGGATATCACCCTCAATCCTCACCCTGTGAGATCGGCCTTAAAGGTGATGTGGCGGGAGCGGTGTTCAGCTTTAAAATAGAAAGTATCAAAGCAGATTCAGGATGCGCTTACCGTCTTAAACCCGGTTTGGCGACAGAATACCTAGGGACGCTGCCGAAAATTAATAGCAGTTTAAAATAAGAATCCAACTGTAGGTAAGCTGCAAACCCCGATCGTAATCAGTCCTGCCGAATCTAAAATCTAAAATCTAAAATCTAAATTGGTATAAGTCTGCCCTGCACAAGCCGTGACATGGTAAAAGTCGATCGAATCTGTTGAGGCACTGCCGAGGCCAGTGTTGATTCGTGGAAAGTTGAAAATGCAAATGTTTGGCCCGGAAAAAGTTTTTTTCCAGAAGAATACTCAAACCTAGAGGTTAGCAAAATCGATTATGTCACCTACAACCCAGATGAAATCTACTCAACCTATGGCCAAACAGCCACAACTACAATTAGGTTCTCAAGGTAAAGCGGTATTGGAACTCGAACAACTGCTAACCAAGTTGCACCTTTACCGGCAGCCTGCTAAAGGAATTTTTAACAAAGCCGTTGAATTTTCTGTGAAGCTGTTTCAGTTTCGGGTTTTCTTGTCGCCCGACGGCATTGTCGGGCCACTGACTTGGCAGGCGCTTTATACTGGAGCTCCAGTTAATATGCCGGTACTCAGATTGGGCAGTTCTGGGCAAGCAGTCGCTACTGTTCAGGAAGTTCTCAAAATTTCCCAGCATTATGGCGGTAAAGTTGACGGCGACTTGTCTACTTTGACGGACAAAGCTGTTCGCGCATTTCAAAAAAGCTTTGGGATTGAGGCTGACGGGATTGTCAATCAGGAAACTTGGACTGCTTTGAGCCAAATTCCGCGCGGCTATGACCCTAATTCGTTCTTGACTTAGGGTTGACGCGGTAAATTGTGCGATCGTGTGTGGGGGTAATTTGGGGGAATGTGCGATTATTCAGGTGCCCCACAAGCACCAGAATAATTGCTGTTTTTTTTTGATTATTTTTTCGGAATTCGTGCTGCCTAATTTTGTTTTCTAACTTGGGTGGAAATTACCAATTATGAATTATTAATTACTAATTATCAGTTATCAGAAAAGATCGATCGCCAAAAAACTGTTAATTTTCCTTACAATTTCGAGAACAGCGTGCAGTCTCGATGATACGATGCCGTAAAAATCCTTTGGATATATCTATGGCCGAACAACTTACTGGACAACCCCCAATCTTCGGCGGCAGCACAGGCGGCTTGCTGACCAAGGCGCTAGTTGAAGAGAAGTACGCTATCACTTGGACTAGCCCCAAGGAGCAGGTGTTTGAAATGCCTACGGGTGGCGCTGCGATTATGCGTCAAGGCGACAACTTGCTGCATCTGCCCCGGAAGGAGCAGTGCATCGCTTTGGGCGGCCAGCAACTGCGGGCTAAATTCAAAATCACGAACTACAAAATTTACCGCGTGTTTCCAGACGGTACTACTGAGTACCTGCATCCCAAGGATGGCGTGTTCCCTGAGAAGGTGAACGAAGGTCGTCCCTACAACGGTAAGATTGACCGCAATATTGGCAGCAATCCAAATCCGGCTACGCTCAAGTTCACAGGTAAGAAGACTTTCGATCCTTAGACGATGAGTGCATGGCTGAGCAAAACATAGGTAATATTCCCTGTAAGGCTCAGCTTGTAAACTTGTTTTTGCAGTAGTATTCTGGCGCGGGAGGCTAAGCCCGCAGCGCCAAAATACTACTGCAAACTTCTAATCTTATTAAAAGTTAATGTTAAATTAAAAATGAATCTCGCAATCAGGCGAGCGCAGCCTTCTGATATCGATGTTTGCGCTCGCATTAATTATGAAGCTTTTAAATGTATTTCCGATCGCCATCAATTCCCTACAGATTTTCCGACGCTGGAGTTTTCAACTGAAATTATTGGTCTTCGGATCGAAAGTCCGTTGTTTTTTGGCATAGTAGCCGAGAGTTCCGGTGCGGTTGTCGGCTGCGGGTTTATGGACGAACGCAACCCGATTCGCGGTATCGGGCCCGTCAGTGTCGATCGAACTTTTCAAGGTCGCGGCACGGGACGGGAAATCCTGAAAGCTTTGCTGGAACGGGGACAGGACGCTGTGGGCATCCGTTTGGTTCAGGAATCTTTTAATATGGCCTCGCTGTCGCTGTACGCTTCTTTGGGTTTTGAGGTGAAGGAACCTTTCGTGTTAATGGCAGGGAAGTTTCGCAGCCAGCCTCCGCATGGGTTTGAGGTGCGCCCGATGGCTAGTGAGGATGTTGGTGAATGTGCTGCTTTGTGCGAAAAACTGTGCGGGTGCGATCGAACTTCGGAGATTGAAGACGCCCTGACTTTCTTTTCTCCTTGGGTTGCTTGCAAACAAGGTCGGATTGTGGCTTATACTTGTGCGGTGTCGGCTTTGAGCCACAGCGTCGCGGAAACTGAAGCCGATATGCAGGCTTTGCTCTTGGGGGCTGCTGCGTACAATTCCGAAGAATTGCTTTCTTTTCACTTGCCGCTGAGGTACCCAAGTTTGTTTCGCTGGTGCTTGGAAGAGGGGCTGCGCGCCCTCAAGCCGATGGCGGTGATGGCAGTTGGCGAGTATCGGTCGCCGGAGGGATGTTGGTTTCCGTCTTTTGTTTATTGATTGTATAGCGAAGTTAGTATATGATATTTCCCGATTTCTCACAATTTTCGGAACTGGCGAAACAAGGCAATTTTGTACCCGTGTATCAAGAATGGGTTGCTGATTTGGATACGCCGGTGTCTGCGTGGTATCGGGTTTGTGCGGGTCAACCTTACAGTTTTCTGCTGGAGTCTGTCGAAGGTGGGGAAAAACTTGGGCGTTATAGTTTCTTAGGGTGCGATCCGTTGTGGATTTTGGAGGCAAGGGGATCTCGCACAACTCAAGTTTACCGTGACGGTTCCGAAAAAGTATTTACGGGCGATCCGTTTGTAGCTTTAACTGAATGTTTGGAGTCTTATCAACCGGTGAAATTGCCGCAGTTGCCGCCGGGAATTGGCGGGCTATTCGGTTTTTGGGGTTACGAGTTAATTAAGTGGATAGAACCGCGAGTTCCCGTGCATCCAGCCAGTGAGAATGATTTGCCGGATGGATTGTGGATGCAGGTGGATAATTTGCTGATTTTCGACCAGGTGAAGCGGAAAATTTGGGTCGTCGCCTATGCGGATTTGCGCGAGGTTGGCGTTGATTTGGCCGATGCTTATCAGCAAGCGTGCGATCGCGTTGGTAAGTTAGTTGAGAAGCTGCAATCGCCACTTTCCAGGCAATCTACTCTCATAGAATGGACACCTCCCAATAACGGGCAAGATGCCCGTTCCACAAGAGATAAGGACGGGCAAGATGCCCGTTCCACAAGAGATAAGGACGGGCAAGATGCCCGTTCCACAACCGGAAATACAGAATTGGCTTACACTAGCAATATTACCCGTGAAAAGTATTGTGCCAATGTCTTAAAGGCGAAGGATTATATCAAAGCCGGAGATATTTTTCAAGTAGTTATTTCGCAGCGACTAGAGGCTGAATACAGTGGCGATTCTTTTGCACTTTACCGCTCTTTGCGTCTCATAAATCCTTCTCCGTACATGGCTTATTTTCATTTCAGAGATTGGCAGATTATCGGTTCGAGTCCCGAAATTATGGTGAAGGCGGAAAACACTGCTGATGGCAAAAAGATAGCAACTTTGCGACCGATTGCCGGCACTCGCCGCCGGGGTAAAACTCCTCAAGAAGATGATGCTTTGGCTGCTGAATTGCTGCAAGATCCGAAGGAAATTGCGGAACACGTCATGTTAGTTGATTTGGGTAGGAACGATTTAGGAAGAGTTTGCCGAAACGGTACTGTAAAAGTTGACGAGTTAATGGAAATTGAGCGTTATTCTCACGTCATGCACATTGTGAGCAATGTGGTGGGAGAATTGGCCCAGGATAAGACAGCTTGGGATTTGTTGAAAGCTGGTTTTCCTGCGGGTACGGTTAGCGGTGCTCCGAAGATTCGGGCGATGGAGATTGTGCACGAGTTGGAAGGTTGTCGCCGGGGGCCGTATTCAGGGGTTTACGGGTATTATGATTTTGAGGGACAGTTGAATAGTGCGATCGCGATTCGGACTATGGTTGTTCGCTCTCAAGGAGGCGATAAACATTCGGTTTCTGTGCAAGCAGGTGCTGGTTTGGTAGCTGATTCTAACCCGGATATGGAGTACGAAGAAACGCTGAATAAAGCCAGGGGAATGTTGGAGGCAATTCGCTGTTTGAAGTAGCGAGGCGGAGCCTCTGGATCTCTGTTACCAGGCAGAGCCTGGTAACAAGAAACACAAACTACTGTTGAACGAGGGAAATGTGAATTTTTATATAGTTGACGTGTTTGCGGAGTCAAAATATGCTGGCAATCAACTAGCTGTATTTTGCGGTGCAGGAGTTGCCGAACTATCTGAGGCTCAAATGCTACAGATAGCGAGGGAAATCAATTATTCAGAAACTACGTTTATTCGATCGCCCGATCCGCGAGATGGCGGCTATGACGTGCGGATATTCACGCCCAAGAAGGAATTGCCCTTTGCCGGTCATCCGACTTTGGGCACTGCGTTTGTGTTGCAGCAAGAGATTATTCGCGAAAAGGTCGATCGAGTAATTCTCAATTTAGCCGTCGGTCAAATTCCCGTTACTTTTAATTATCACAATGAAGCGGCAGATATTTTGTGGATGCGACAAAACCCGCCTAGTTTTGGTCAAGTTTTATCAGCCGCAAGTCTGGCAAATGTTCTGAATTTAGAACCCGATGAAATTGATTTGAGATTCCCAATTCAAGAAGTTTCGACCGGAGTGCCGTTTATAATTGTCCCATTAAAAACTCTCGCATCGCTCAAAAAAGCTCAAGTCAACTTAGATAAATATTTTGAGCTAGTTGATACAATGGAAGCTAAAGAAATTTTGATATTTTGCCCAGAAACTTACAGCGACCTTAATGATTTAAGCGTGCGAGTTTTTGCCCATTCATTAGGAATTCCCGAAGATCCGGCGACTGGCAGTGCTAACGGCTGTTTGGCTGGATATTTGGTAGAACATGATTATTATGGGGAAACAAAGATTGATGTGAGAGTTGAGCAGGGTTATGAAATCGATCGACCTTCTTTGCTGTTGTTACAATCCGCCAAAAATGAAGGGGAAATAGCAGTTTTGGTGGGTGGTAAGGTGGTGATGGTTGCTAAGGGAGAATTTGTGTAAATATTTAAGGGATTTTTTTTTACCGCAGATGCACGCAGATATGTACAGCCCGGTTGAAATTAGATTTTGGCGATCGAGGAAATGAATTGTATGTTGTATAATGTAGTTAAGATTAGGAATAATCATCAAAAACTATGACGGCAACAATCCAAGCTAGAGAAGTTACTCTCTCCTACTTAAGGGAAAAATTTAATATCCAACTCGTTGATGACGACCAATTTTTTCGTGAATGGATTGACGAATTACCCGAAATCAGCGAATTTGAAAAACAATTTCTCGATCAAGTGAAAGCTAGCTATTTCAACTTAGTCGAGTATCCTCCAATGCTAGAAACTACCGTCAAAATGGTGGTCTTATCTCCCTTGCTACATTTTGCAGGTTTCTATTTACCTCCCTTTCATATCAAAGCTGAACCTGAAGTAGAAATTTTCTTTGAAGACGAAGACGAGACAATTATCAGAGGTAGGATGGATGTCCTGGTTTTAAAACAGCAGTTTTGGGTAATGGTTATCGAGTCAAAAAGCGCTCAAATTTCCATAGAAACAGGATTAGCGCAAATATTAGCTTATCTGCTGGCTAATCCTAATCCTAGCATGGCGTCCTTTGGAATGCTAAGCAACGGCAGGAATTTTCAGTTCATTAAAATGACGTATCAAGGTACACCGCAGTACGGTTTATCTAATTCCTTTGATTTGCGCGATCGAGGGAATGAATTGTACAATGTACTCAAAATTATGAAGCGAATCGCTCAAATTGTGAAATATTACACATAAAAAAGGATTAATTCACATGGTAAGTTCAGTAAATCCTAGAATTGTATGAGGTAGCTCATATTCATTGATTCGCGTGATTGTTAGGCTGAAAAAGTCATCAATACCAGAGACTTTCCAATGCTGCAAACATTTTCGCGGACTTTAAATGTATCCCCTGACGCTTCTGAAGCCCTGCTTTCACTGCCATTAACCAGCTTGCTCGCTTCACCGGAATTTAATCAATTATTCGCAAGTCTCGATACTGCTTTACTCAAAGAAACTTTGCCAACGGCTGGAACTGTTTTAGCTCAAAAGCTGCCACCTTTTTACGACTGGTTGCAAACAGAACTAGGAATTAAAAACGTCCCTGAGAGTCCCGATCATACTACGAAATGGGTAGTCGGTTTTTTGAAGAATCAAGAAAGTTTAACTCGTTTAGTTGAATTGCACAAATCAATTCCCAGACAGGCATTAGAACGAGCGATTCCTCGTTTAGTTAGCGCCTTTGATGAGGTTCAACCCACCGCTGTAAAGGAAGAATGGGAAAAAGCGATCGCAGCACTTTGTCTGGTTCTCGCCGTCGCAGCACGGGAAAATCAGCCATCTGCGGCCTGAAGCCATTCTGTCTGAGTTTAAACAAAGCGCTTTTTTCGGAAAATTTGCAATTGAGTGCGATCGATCTCAACGACTACTGGCCGCCGTTTGTTGAGGACGATCGCATTGTGTCTGTTTAGCAAAAGCCACTGAGCCAATATTGCCACAATCGCGCGCCTTTTGAGAAACTTGCCTTCAAAACGCGCCATTCGGACGATCGCCTCTTCGATTTTATAACAACAGTTGTTACCCTTCTGGGAAATGACAAAAATCGTTCCCGGTATGTAATCGCCTTCATTTGCCCAGAAAGCATACCTTTCGCCTAAAGTAAAGTAGTGAAAAACATTGTTAGCGGTGGAAGTTTTAGCTAACTTTTCCGAAACGCCCAAAGAATTAAAAATTACAGTGGATCTAATATAATCCGGGTATTTTGCGGCTATTTGCTGACCAACTTTGCCGCCCAAACTTTCTCCGATAACATCTGGCGGATTCCCGCTGTGAAATTGCTGCTTTATCCAATCAATAGCACCCACAGTTTGCGCCGATTTTAACTGGCGTTCTAGTTTTGCCATAAATACATCGGGCGTATCTTCCAAAACGCGCTCGAAAGGATACCAAGAACCGTAGCCGCGAATCACGAAAACAGGCGGATTATTGCCAGAAATGGGGAGGCGACTTTCAGCATAAAAACCAGTGCGAGAGTCTTCAAAAACTTTTTTTATGATATAATTTCCATCAATAACTTGCCCTTCTTCGTGCCGAATGTAGATTGAAGGATTATTGGGTTTAAAAGTATCGTGCAGTTGGGGTTTGGCAAACTTTTCATACAGGGAATCTAGCAAGTGCCTTCCCGTTTGGCGATCGACAAAATCTGATTTTGTTATTTTCATCCCAAATCTCATTTTTAACTGCTTGTGGGGGGAAAACGCGGTATTTTTGCAAAATACCTTTACCCAGATTTGGTAGGGGCGGGTTCACCAACCATATCTAACGATTACCGACAATCTAGATAAACCCGCCCCCCACCACCGATAACCTACGTCAACCCGAAATTTGCATCGCATCGGAAAATGTACATGATGATTTATGGTTCGGTTCGGGCGGGTTTTCGAGATTGTTTGTTTCAGGCAATTATTGTTTGTAAAACCCGCCCCTACAAGCACCCGGTACATGATGATTTATGGTTCGGTTCGGGCGGGTTTTATGGATTGTCAATTATTGGCAAATATTGTCGGTGAAACCCGCCCCTACCAAATCCGCCAAATGTACATCGGATTTATCGTTGGGCGAGGGCGGGTTTTATAGATTGTCAATTATTGGCAAATAGTGTAGGTAAAACCCGCCCCTATCAAATCACTTTTACAAAACTCGCAACGTGCTAGCAACACTATCGACTGCTTCCATCGCGCGAATTTCATCGAGTGCTTGTTGAAAATTCCCTTCCCTAACATCGTGAGTCACGACGACAATTTCTGCTAAATCGCCGTGAATTCCCGTCTGCACAACTGATTCCAAACTAACTTTGTGATTGCCGAAACAAGTGCCGAGTTGGCCAATTACCCCCGGAGTATCGCGCGTCAGAAAACGGGCGTAAAAGCGAGTAACAAGTTCCTGCATCGGAGCAATTTTGCAGTAGTGTTGGTGACTGCAACTCAGCAAAGGATGGGGAATCGGAACAGTTTCGGTTTTCAGGATAGCCGCGACATTCATGATGTCTGATACTACGGCGCTAGCTGTTGGGCCCGCACCGGCGCCGCGCCCGTACAGCATCAATTGCCCGATCGGCTCTCCTTCGACTAAAATTGCATTGTAAACCCCGTTGACACTAGCCAGCGGATGAGTTTTCGGCACAAAACTAGGATGCACTCGAATTGACAGCAGTTCGCTTTCTGCCTCAGCTTGCTTGCCATTGTAGCGGGAGGTTTCTTGAGCAATAGCCAACAATTTAATCACAAATCCCAGCTTGTCGGCGTAGTCAATATCAGCCGCACTAACTTTTCTGATACCTTCGCAATGAACATCTGCTAATTTGATGCGTCCGCCAAAAGCTAGCGAGGCTAAAATAGCAATTTTATCGGCCGCATCTAATCCATCTACATCTGCTGTGGGGTCAGCTTCAGCATAACCTAATTGCTGAGCGTCGGCGAGCACTTCAGCAAAGTCTGCGCCTTCTGTTTGCATCCGCGTCAGGATGTAATTAGTTGTGCCGTTGACAATGCCGGTGACAGTTTGAATGCGGTTTGCACCTAAAGATTGTTTGAGGGTTTGAATGACTGGAATGCCGCCGCCGACAGCAGCTTCTAGCATTACGTAAACGCCTTTATTGTTGGCGGCCTCGAAGATTTCATTACCGTAGCGGGCGATAACTGCTTTGTTGGCAGTGACGACGTGCTTGCCGCTGGCAATAGCTTGCAGAATGAGCGATCGCGCCGGTTCCAATCCGCCAATCAGTTCTACTACAATATCAATTTCAGGGTCAGTTGCGATCGCTTCTAGGTCAGTTGTCAGCACATTTTCTGGCAATTGTAAAGACCGAGTTCGAGAAATATCGCGCACTCCCACCCGATAGATTTCCAATTCCTGCAACAGCGGATGGCGGCCATCTGGGGAGAGCAAAATCTCTGCTGTTCCCGCGCCAACTGTACCCAAACCTAACAAACCAATTTTGAAAGCCACGACTTTGACCCGTAGAAACTCAATTAACCTACAATCATTGTATGCTAATCAAGCAATTTGTCATTTAAGTAAGCTCAATATCCAGATCCCCGACTTCTTTAATAAGTCGGGGATCTAATTTGAGATGACAATTCACAGTTCTGAATCCATGTCTACTCCCATTTCTCGGAGTCGCTGGGCCAATCTTTCGGCCCGCTGGCGTTCTGCATTAACTTGCTGTTCTAGCTGCCGATTTTGCTGTTCTAGTTCCTGATTTTGCTGTTCTAGCTGCTGTCGCTGTGCTTCTTCTTCTCGAATTAAATCTTCTACTAGCGGCGGACATAGCACTTGATTAACCGATAAAATAAATTCAGCGAACTGTACAGAGTGAACTTGCTGTCCAGGCAAAAATTCCTGGTGAGAGTAACTGCCTTCATTTTCTGGACGGCTACACACTCGTATTTTCGGTTGATTGGCGTCTACAATCCAATATTCAGGGATATCAATTAAGTCATATTCTGCCCGTTTGCGAATGTAGTCGTCCCGCCAATTTTGACTGGTAACTTCGATAACTAACAGCGGTTTTTCTTCAAAATCTAGCACTGCGGAACCAGGTTGCGCGCAGACTTGTTCCCACAGACTCTGAGTGCAAATCACCACATCAGGAATGCGAGAAGAGTTTTCCTCAGTTCGGACTGCGGTAGTCACAATTGCAACTATCGGTAGGTTGTGTGCTGCAAAGAAGCGCCGGAACTGATAAACTAAAAATTCACAAATTTTGATATGTATTGCTGTAGGTGTTGGCATTTCGATTAGATTGCCCCGATATAATTCATAACAAACACCTGATTCTCCCTGATAGTTCAGATATTCTTCAAAGGTGAGTTTTTGGGTAGAAGTTATAACCATGTCAGTTATCTCCCTTTTTCGGTGAGCTTACTGTATATTTTACACTTGTATTGGGTGAACCAGCCCCTCCAGCCTCAAAACTGTTTCAAAAATTGTAGGGCGAGCCAAGCCCACCCTACAAATCAGATTAAATCAGGTAACACATTAATAAGTTTCAACGTGCCAACGGTGGTCTTTCTTCAACTGTTTCTGATAGGCAGCCCAGTCAACACCGTACTTGCCAGCCGCGGCCGACATTCCCTCATCAATTCCGCCTTCCATACCCTTCAAACCGCAGATATAAGTGTGAGTATTCGGCTTTTGAACCAATTCCCACAATTGGTCTGCGTTCTCTTGAATCCGGTTTTGAATGTACATCTTGCCGCCGTCAACATTCTTTTGCTCGCGGCTGATGGCATAAGTCAAGCGGAAATTATCGGGGAACTCGCGCTGCAATTGTTCCAACTCTTCCTTATAAAGAATGTTGGGAGTGTAAGCAACTCCAAAGAACAACCAAGCTAAACCTCTGAATTTGTAATCGGGATTGTTTTCTTTAAACATCCGCCACAAGTAAGCCCGGAAAGGAGCAATACCCGTACCGGTACCCATCATAATAATGGTGGCTTCCTCGTCGTCGGGCAACAGCATTTCCTTGCCTACGGGGCCGGTGATTTTGACATCATCCCCAGGTTGCAAACCGGTGAGGAAAGTCGAACAAACACCAAAGACTTGTTCACCGGTTTCTGGGCTTTTGTACTCTAGGCGGCGCACGCACAGCGAGACTGTTTTGTCGTCGAGGTGGTCGCCGTGACGGGTGGAGGCGATCGAGTAAAGCCGAATTTTGTGAGGTTTGCCGTTTTTATCCGTGCCATCGGGAATAATCCCGATACTTTGACCTTCGAGATAGTGCAAATTGCCTCCAGAAATGTCGAAGGTGACGTGGCGGACTGTGCCGTCGCCGCCTTCTCTGACTAATTCTTCTGTAGAAATGCACTTACCAATATAGGGATTGGCCGGTTTGTAGAGGTTAACAGGAACCTGAACTTTTTCCTTGGCTTGAGTCATGGGCTTAGTTTCTTCTCCAGATTTCTGACTCTGTAGCCCTGCTTCTGGTGCGACTTTGCCATTTGTTTCGGGAGCGCTGTTTGAGGGGCGGATGCTGACAATTCTTCCACCCATGCGAGCAATCCGGCGCATTTCCTGATTCATGCGATCGTAGGGCACGGAGATAAATACGCTGCCGCTACGGCGAATCGGGTTATTTATTTGGTCAGTTGCTTGGCTCTGACGCATACCCTCCACTTCGTAAACAAAGATGCGGCTGCCTGATTCGGAGTTTGCCGCTCCACCAGATAAGCTTGGGCTGTACATTTGTTGATTTTCCTTCACGATACAGAGTTATAAAGAAAGAGAATGTGACGTTAGACTCAATTTACTTTTTTCTTAAGGCCCTCGGGACTAATTGGCCGCGCCAATTTTTGGGCCTCGCCACGCCGGCGGGAGTGTTGAAGTTGCGATCGCTCGCGTATCCAATCCCTACTAGCCGAACGCCGCGCTCACCGAGCCCGCTTTGCGTTCGGCTGTTGACCTATAGCTATTGTTGTCTGCGTACTGCCAACATTTTACCCGATCGGGGGATCTGCCCCGATAAGTCGTTTTGATTGCCGACCGGTGATGGAGTGTGCCATCGGGCAACAAATAGCTCCTATTGACCGAAAGCAGCCAGGTACAAGATCCTGGATTTATGACTCCCAGGCTGACTGACGGGTCAATTCTACAATCTAAAATCTCAAATCTCAAATCTCAAATCTATCGACGTTGAGCTTGTAGTGGGCGATCGCATTCTGGTAAGATCAACTACTAAAGTTAGTGTTAATAGATATGACGATCTTATGCGCCAAGCAATCCCAAATGCCTTGTGCGATGGGATAGGGAGCTGCGTAGTTCAGCCCAGGCGGGTCAATCCGCTCGAAGTAAAAAAGAAAGGGGAGGGATTCACGCCTCCCATGTCATACATAAATGACTATACTTTTACAAGCTATTAATTACTTGCCTTGAAGATTGCTTGGGTCTTCCCGGGCAGGCAATCAACTCACTGCTGTATGCTGGTGAGAACTCGATCCTCTCGGGGTAGCAAAGCAGCGCAAAGCCTGCTTGTCGCTACCTGCGGGCTGAAATTTTGTGGAATCTAGACTTGAGTTAGTTAGTAAACAGTGATTTTGTTAGAGGGAAACTATGACCAGTAAGCCGGATCGCGTGGTTTTAATTGGCGTTGCCGGAGATTCCGGATGCGGAAAATCTACTTTTTTACGCCGATTGACAGATTTGTTCGGGGAAGATTTCGTTACTGTAATCTGCCTCGACGACTATCATTGTCTCGATCGCAAGCAGCGCAAGGAAACAGGGATTACAGCCCTTGACCCCAGAGCGAACAATTTTGACCTGATGGCAGAGCAAATGAAGGCTCTCAAAGAAGGTCGGGCGATCGACAAGCCGATTTACAACCACGAAACTGGTCTGCTCGATCCTCCTGAGCGGGTAGAGCCGAATCACGTGATTGTGATTGAGGGGCTGCATCCGCTGTACGACGAGCGAGTTCGATCGCTCCTCGACTTCAGCGTCTACCTCGACATCAGCGACGAGGTAAAAATTGCTTGGAAAATCCAGCGCGACATGGCGGAACGGGGCCACCGTTACGAAGACGTGCTATTTGCCATCAATGCTCGCAAACCGGATTTTACGGCCTACATCGACCCGCAAAAGCAATATGCTGATGTGGTAATTCAAGTGTTGCCGACCAACTTGATCAAAGATGACAAAGAGCGGAAAGTTCTGCGCGTGCAGATGATTCAGCGCGAAGGCGTCGCCAATTTTGAACCTGCGTATTTGTTTGACGAAGGTTCAACAATTAACTGGGTTCCTTGCGGCCGCAAGCTGACTTGTTCCTATCCGGGAATTAAGATGTATTACGGGCCCGACGCTTTCTACGGTCACGAAGTCTCGATTTTAGAAGTAGATGGTCAATTCGAGAATCTCGAAGAAGTTATTTACATCGAAAGCCATTTGAGCAAGACTTCTGCGAAGTATGAAGGCGAGTTAACTCACCTGTTACTCCAGCACCGCGAATATCCTGGTTCCAACAATGGAACTGGTTTGTTCCAAGTGTTAGTTGGATTGAAGATGCGGGCGACTTACGAGAAGTTGACTGCAAAAGAAGCGAAAGTGGCTGTTAGTGTTTAGAACACGGACATGAAAGATTTGGGAGGCGCAATTGCGCCTCTTTTTTTGTGGAGAAATGAACCGCAGAGGGCGCAGAGGGCGCAGAGTAGAGTTAGGGGAGGGTGTTTGGAAGTAGAGAGGTTAAGAAGGTTTTTCCGGCTTCATTCAGGTCGCTATCTAGGGAAAAAGTTAGACTGCGAACTCGGATATCGCCAATTTGTTTGTCTATGGGCGCTTTGAGATTTTGAGGGTAGATGAGAATTGCATTTTTACAGTTTAGTAGCGTTGCGTAGGTAACTACTTGATTACGATCCGTATTGTCTACTTTATCGGGAATTTTGTATTTAGTATCCAGGACATACAGGATTTCATTTGTTTCACTATCGCACAGCAGTAAGTCAATCCGATCGAAATAGTTTTGGTCATGTGTGACTCGGTGTTGTTGTTTTACAAAAAAGCCTTTTGGTGTATTTGCTTTGAGCCATTCAGCGACAAATTGTTCATATAAATTAGCCATGTCTATGAGAAAAGGGAGCATTTCGCGATCGCCTGTTTCGTGACTCGGCCCCGTGTTATCTAAAAAAAATCGACATAAGGCGTGTAAAAGTTGATAATCTTGATTCAAACGGTGATAATTTCTATCAATACAAGCTTCTGATTTAAAAGGTTTTAATGTAACAAATCCTTGGAGTGCGTGAAATGCTTTTCGCACAGTGGATGAAACAGATTCACGGCACAAACCGCTGCGGCCAATGATGAAGAGTGTCCAAGCGAGTATTTGATTATCTTCAATATCGCCTGTTTGTTCGTTATAGTGGCATTTTAGTTTAACATCCCAAGGTTTTTGCAGGGCTGACCGCAAATCGACGCGGCCGCGAATGTAGGCGAGTCTTTCGGTTTTGGATAAGTAATCGCGATATAATCCTTTGCGACAGCGTTCTAGAATTTTTTGGGCAAGAATGTTAGCTAATCGTTCATAGACTTGTTCTAAAGATTCGCACTCAATCTGTCCCTTCGGAAAATTGATATTAAGTTTGTAGGCATAGTCAAGCATTCCGAAGAGGTTGTTTATGGGAACCTTGGGGCGGATGGCGATGTGAAATTCTGGAGTGATGGGAAGGTTGCCCACTCTGCCTTTAGATTTTAAGTGCCATTGATATTTTGTTTTAAAGTTGGGAAATTCTATCTCTATTTCCTTGGCATAATTATGGTATATTTTTTCTCCTACTGATTCGGGGATTGAGTCTTGTTCAAAAGTTGCTAATTTATATTCTGTAAGTTCTATAATTCGGCGGGATTCTGGTTTCATAATTGTGGTGGATGCAGTAACGCCACGGTATCGGCGTTAGATTGTCAATAGCCCAATTTTGTCTTGATATTCTCCCAGAGAAACTCATCCATTTTTTCCAGGTTATCAAAGAAGTATTCTTCGAGGTATGGCTCAATTTCCATTTCCCAAATATCTTGGATATCTTCAGCTAATGTTTTTGTCAAAAAGAAAGAGATGCCTAGTTCATAGTGTTTGTTGTTAATTGTGCGATTGACATCTTCTAGAATGCTAGTTAATTTATCAACTGGAAAACCTGTTTCCTCTCTGTGGTGATACTGTCGCAGCACTTCATAGTTTGGATAGACGGGAATGAATGCAAAGCGGCGGCGGAGTGCGTTATCGACTAAGGCAATAGAACGGTCTGCGGTGTTCATTGTGCCGATAATGCGGACATTTTTAGGGATTCTAAATAGTTTACCGCTGGCTAGTTTAACAGTGCGATCGCGATCGTCAAGCAAATACATTAACTCTCCAAACACCTGAGATAAATTTGCACGGTTAATTTCATCAATAATTAGAACGCAAGTGTCTTGACAAGACTCAGCTTTTGTGCAAAATTCGAGGAATCTGCCGGGAACTATGGGATAAGTTAATTCCCCATCTTGACTCTGCGGCCGGATGCCTTGAATAAAGTCTTCATAAGTATAAGCGGGATGAAATTGAATAATGTCTGAAAAGCCGTCACCGCCACCGATTAAGTATTGGGCTAGTTTTTGAGCAAGGAAGGTTTTTCCGGTTCCGGGCGGGCCTTGCAGGATAGCTTGTTTCTTGCGGTGGATGGCGCGTATGCAGCGCTTTAGTTCTGTTTCGTCAAAGCCAGTTTCTTCGGCACATTGGTTCAAAAGATATTCCGGTTGCAACTGTACTTCTTCTACAGCGTATTCAAACACAATTGCCTCATCTAATAATGGCACTTCGTTACTAGGAAAGTCATATTTTTTTATTTCTATCAGCCAGTGGCAGAACATATCAAATACATCGTCCTCTCGGATAGATGGAACGCCAGTCTGCTGCATTTCTTTAGTTAATTCTTTGATCAGCTTGTGTCCGGTTAAGTTAGCATAGGAGTAGTCTATTAGCTGTTTGCTGTACGAAGTATTGGCGAAATAGTTAATAACCTGTATTGACTTGTCATTAATCGCGAGAAAGTCATCGGGACGGAGAGCATTGAGGATAGGCGTTAGCATCCCTATCTCGCCGAACAAGGAAACGCGCATTTCTTCTGAAAACTCTCTACAGGCCGAATATAGCTGACTCGGATCGTCGTTACAACAGCAGACTAAATAAAAAATTAATTCGGCCATTCTTACTGGCGCTATTAATGACAATTTTTTATACGATTTGGAATTCCATAATAACCCTTTTATTATGCACGGATTAATATGAATCCAGGCTCCCCTTTGTCGATTAGTAGGAGAGTCTTCGTAAGGTAGAAGTTTCAACATTATAGATTCAGTCACATCTTCTCCAGACTCAGCAGCAGCAGCGATCTCTTCAAAATTTCGACGCCCCTGCTGACGCTGCTCCTTGTAAGCGGCTATGTGACGCAATCCATCGGGAGTGTATGGATATGAATTGACAAATTCTTGAAATAATTTGACAAACTCAGCCCTTTTTTCCGCTTCCATGCTATTCTCAAAAACTCTCGATTAATTAATATTTTTCAGCAACACTTCCTGTCTAACGTTCTCCTAATGAAGTGACAATGTTAAACTGATTAGCTGTCAGGTATCGAAAACTCTGTGGCGGTTTAAGGTTAGGTAACTTGTTTCTTAAACGATGTAACTCTACTGGCTGACTAAACCTATGAATATCTTTTAAAAAGATACCTATACCTAGTTTTACACCTTGGTAATAATCATAAAAATCTTCATGGCTAATTCCTGCTATTTTTTCAACTTCCTCCCAAAGCTCTGTGACGGGTTTTTCAACAATATTATCCACCTTGAAAGAACCAACTACAGCTTTTTCGGGAGATGAAACATAGACTACCACTCGATCTCCTTCATTCAAAAGTCGAGGGCGAACCCGACGCAGTTCAACTGTTTTTGTACGATCGAATATTTTATTTGCGTACTCGGGACGAATAGATAATAATAAGATATTTGACATTTGTGATTATCCTCTTTCTAGGTCGCGGTTCCTTCTTTGTAAATGATTCCGAATTTAGTTTCTGGAAGCCTAAATACGCTTTGAACCGTTATCTTATTACCCAGTATTCCCTGAATTCTCTTTAATGTCAATGGGTTAGGGAAAAGCTCAGTGTGGCTGAATCTTATCGCCATGATATCTGCCTTTGGTTCGTCTTTGGCTATTGTCATTAAATCTTTTAATTCGTATACTCCTAAGCTGCGAAATTGTCGATAGAGTTTTTCCGGCTTGTCTATGATAACTTCCTCTAGTCTAGAGCAAGCTTTAACCTCTTTTGTCCCCAGAGTAAATGAGGAATTGGAGCTGACGTACCATAAAATTCTACCAATAACACCCGGTCTGAGGCCACCATTAGCCCACTTGCTTCTATAATATACAAGTTCCCGTTTTAGCGCTAGCTCAATTTGAGAGCCAAAAATGTACTGCTTAGCTAACTCTTCATCGAATAAGTCTTTGGCCCATCTGGGTTGAATGGGAATCATGAAAGTAGGCAGGTCAGCATCAATAATCTTAGCAGGCCAAAGGCGACGTTCTAGCTCTGCCATCGTTCCTATATCTTGAATTAATTCGGGAGTGTTAAGCGTCTCTGCAATTTTCATGCAAAAATTATATTCTTGCCCTATTTGGGCTAGGCTTGCCAGTTTTTGAGACATATCTGCTGCTGTTTCTGCTACAGGCGGATTTGCCTTTAAATACCCATCATTAACTCGAACAAAAGCATCTTCTTGAATAGCTTGTATAACAATTTCATCGAAATACTGGTCAGTAAGTCTCGTAAATTGCCTGTTTT
Source organism: Microcoleus sp. B13-B6 (assembly GCF_036705405.1). Classification (NCBI taxonomy): domain Bacteria; kingdom Bacillati; phylum Cyanobacteriota; class Cyanophyceae; order Oscillatoriales; family Microcoleaceae; genus Microcoleus; species Microcoleus sp. B13-B6. The sequence goes on along the minus strand of NZ_JAUBUJ010000001.1, from coordinate 133,758 downwards.
CTTTTACTGAAACTGATATGGAGTGGAAAAGTAAGTACCGTGAAAGTGCCGCTGCTAGAGCACCGCGTTTAACTCGGAGCATTGTAACTTCTAATTCGTGATTTTTATATTGACAATAGGCAATTAAAGCAAGGGGTTGATTTTCACCATCTAAAACGACATGACACTTAAATTTATCTGGGTTGGCAATTATCTGGCGCAGATTTCTCTGAAAATCGGCTATTTTTTCTGCCCTATCAACCGCATAAAAACAGTTGGTTAACAGTAATTTATCAAATTTGCTATCAATTAGTTGAATGGTGAGATTCTGTATGCCGACAAACCGTACCGGTTGATATTGAGTATCTCTGCGAACATCATCCAGTTTAACAATTAAATCTGTAGGAGTCATAATTGCTAAACTAAAGTTTTCATAGACGGCATCTGCTAAAGCTAATATTTTGGGTTCGCGAGTTAAGAAAATTAAGTAATCAGCAGCAATAGCTTGTGCTAATTGACGAACTAAGGAGTCGTTTATTTCATCGAGATTGATACTGGGAATTAGACGTTTTAGAGAGTTAAATTTTGTTTCAAGTGTCTGCCGATCGCAGTGGATTTTAGTAAAACTCTCCCCTAACAGGCGTTTACGCTTTCTTAGAGCGACCTCAGAGATCGCGTTTATTGCCTTAAAAATCTCATCGGTAATACACAATTCCAAATAATCTTGTAACCAGTCAGCAAGTAGAGAGTCGGATTCCGTGCTTTCAATATCTTCATTACCGTGTAATTCTAAGAAAATACTTGTATCAATAACAGCACAAATTTTAGACTCAAGTTGTTGTGCAGCAGCTTGAGAAAATATAGTTGGATGACCGTGATCCAACCACCAAACAGTAAGCAGTTTACCCTCCTTACTTCTTCCAGGTCGATCGTTGAGAGGAATAAAACCCAGTGTTTCCCACATTCTGTCTATTCCATAATCGCGACGGCATTTGAGTTGAATTCCATAAAAATTCTGACTTTTTTGGCTGAGGGAATTGACTAGCTGTTTAGTAACACCCCGACCGCGATATGCAGGATCGACGCAGAGATGAACGATAACAATAATGTTGCTGCGACGCACTGGTCGGTAAAGCAGATAGCCAATGCAATTTTTTTGAGAATTGAGTGCTATAAGTATCACCCGATCTCTTGCACTTTTGCGAAAAGCACCTTCTGTAAAAAAACCCAGAGTTTTTTTATTGGCATCACCTAGGGCTATAACAGTTTCTAAATGGGGGGATGTTTCGTCAATCTCTTCAATCGTCACCTGTGTTTCTTCTGTCACTTTTTTCTACCTCCTCAAGTTACCGCAATACCTCAGTTTGATCTAAATTTACCACTGAGTCAATGATTGGGGTGGCTATCTCGCCCTTACTTCCGTCTTAGTATCACATTACAAGCGGCTGGGAAAGTCGGGAGTCATAAAGTACGATCGCACCCACCATCCTTACCCACATCAATAGCCCTCCCAAACCAGTAACACTGGCAAAACCGCTAACAACTGTTCCCGGAAAAGTTAAACTTGTGTCGAAACTATCTAAACGTGCTATATTCAACTCCGTAAACCCTGAACTGCGCTTTCAGGTAATGCAAATTTATAAACGAGTCAACTGAATGCTCTCTACTTTCAAGAAATTAGCTTCAATTGCAATCATCTTTGCCGCCCTAGAACTTTTACTTAATTATCCGGCTTTCAGAGAAATAAAGAATTTTATCGCAAATAGAGACCCAGCAAGTGCCACCTTAGACGCTGGAACTCAGCAGCAAAAACCCAGCAGCCCCCCTCCGGTACCTCCCAAAAAATCACCGGAGCAAAAGTTTGATGTAGTAGTATATGGTGATGAAGTACCGGGGATATGTGCGGCGATATGGGCTAAGAAAACTTTAGGCGCAAAGGGCAAAGTTGCGATCGTGCGATCGAACTACGGAAGTGCTCCTTTGGGCGGGTTACTCACCCGCGGCGGTTTAGCTTACATCGATGTAGATAAAATCCCCGGTTGGTATCGCCAACCCTACGCCCAATGTTTTAAGGAATTCTTAGATAAAGCCGATGCGCCCGAATCTTGCTTAGATCCAAAAAAGGCAGATCGAGCTCTCAAACAGATGCTTTCCGCTGCAGGAGTCAAAGTTATTTCCAACTCAACTCTTACTCCCCACGTCGTAGATAAAAAACTCGAATATGCCGAAGTAACAGGCAGAAATTTAACAATTAAAGCCCACTCTTTTATTGACGTAACTCAAGACGCTGAATTGGCAAGAAAAGCAGGATTATCTTATTATACAGGATATCAATCTCAAAATATAAAATCCAAAAATGAAACTCTAGCTGTCTCTGTAGTTCCGAGAATTACAGGGATAACGATGTCCGAATTCCGCAGTATAGAAGATGAAATTCTATACGATCGGCCTTTGGTAAAAAAGATTAAAGAAAGCATTACAAAATCTAAAGATCCGGCTAGTACAAAATTCTGGATGAGGAATTTCTGGAGCACGATTTATCAGCCATATACAGACGGTTACGACATCAGAAGCGTAGCTATAGGAGCAGCGTATCACATAGACAGAAATCTGCCCTTTAGCCAAAATAAAGGATTCTTTTTTGATAAAGGCAATGTCTGCGTTTATAACAAAAATGTGCTGTCCTGGAACGGGTTTCTGTTTAAATACCAAGTTGACAAAATAATGGAGATGGAAGCTAACGGCAGAAAACCGACTCCTGAAATGATTAGAGAAATGTCATTTCTCCAATACTGGCTACAAAAGAAGTCTGGTAAAGATGTGAGAGTATTTCTTCCGGACGAGATTTATATCAGGCAAACTTTGAACGTTCGCGATGTGGTAGATCCGTTAACGGGGCAGGAGATTATCAAAGGGGGAACAGTACCCGAAAAGTCGATCGGCAGTTTTTCCTACGATTTCGATATGCGGGGCGGAGTCAAGAATTTATCTGCGAGAATTCCGCCGCTACCAGTCTATAATTTCGGGATAGAAAGCGCTTTGGCTAGCAAAGTCAAGAATTTAGCCATTGTCGGGCGATCGTCCGGTTATGTCGGTATGGCTGTATCCGTCGGGCGAATTGCGACGGTGAATATTTATCAAGGACAAGGTGTGGGCGTCGCCGCTGGTTTGGCTAGCAAGTTCGGCGTGCCGCTGAATTCGATTACTTCGGCTGAAACGAAAAAAACTCTGGAGACTTTAACTGGGAAAACGACGTATTTGTCGGGGAGAGATACGAGTTATGGGGTGGATTATAAGGAGGTGAAATAATCGACAGATAGCAGTCGCCTGTGTTGCTATACGATGTTAAACCCGCCTACAAACTATAAACTTTTGTTTGAGTTTGAGAACAAAAAACGCAATTCCTGGAGTTTAACAAATGTTATTCATTGCGATTCTTAATTATTTCAATTTGTTTTACCAGTAGGACTAAGGCAAAAAGAAAACCGATTTCTCTGCAAAATCGTGGCTTTCTCCGATAGAATGCGGGTTTGGGATTAGGGATTTCTGTCAAATAAGATATTAAAAGGATTTTTCCACTGAAAATGTCGAAACCTCATATTCGACGGCGCAAGATTCCCCAACTCTTAGATATCCTCTCGATCTTCGCTCTGCTGCTGCTCGTATTCTGTAATAATGTTCTGAATATCCTCGGCTGCAATATCGACTTGTTCGGATTTGGTGTAAAGGGTCAGCAAAATGATTCCCGTTGCTGTTTGGACGTAGTAAATTAAACGGTATCCACCACTTTTACCTTTTTGAGTGTCGCTATTTCGGACTCTCAACTTGAAGACTGCATAACCCACTCCAGCAATTCGATCTCCTGGCAGTTCTCCCCGTGTGAGTTGTTCGATAATGGGTTGAATATCATTGCGAATGCTGCGGTATTTTTTTGCAAGAGTGCGTAAATTGCGATTGAAGGTTGGTGAAACTATAACTTGAATTAAGGGCAAGTCAGTCATTTTCAATTCCTTCCCACATTTGAGCAACCGAAATGGTTTGCCCAGTCATGGCTTCGTGCCAAGCTTGCCGAAAATCTTGTAGCAGCGCTGCTTTAGATTGGCCCTCTCCGTCAATTTCTGAGGGTTCTGGAATACTAAAAGAATTAGCAGGAGGCATCTCTTGGATTTCTGCTGAGAAAACCTCTGGCAGATTATTTTGCGAAATGATTACCCCCTGACGTTGCTTTTGGCTTAGAAACTCTATAAAACTCGCAACTAATGCCAGATGTTCTGGAGAAAGTCGATCGAGCCATCGATCGATTTGATGTCGAAGTGCTGCTACATTCATAATGCCATCAAACCTTTTAATTTTACCTTCATTTTAACTTGACACTCCCCGCCTTGAATATCGCTCTTCCCTCTGCCTCTGACACGGATGCGGTTCAAAACTCTTCTCCTCCCTTCTATGGCACAATCATAAATAAGATCAAACTCCGAAGCCACCATGACCGCAAACCTACCCCCCCAATACGACCCCCAAGCCACCGAAGCCAAATGGCAAAAATACTGGGAAGACAACCAAACCTTCAAAGCTGACCCCGAAAAAGGCGGCGAACCTTACTGCGTAGTCATCCCGCCACCCAACGTCACCGGCAGTCTCCACATGGGACACGCTTTTGAAGAGACGCTGATTGATGTCCTCGTCCGCTATCACCGCATGACTGGACGCAATACCCTGTGGTTACCGGGAACGGATCATGCTAGCATCGCCGTTCAAACTATTCTCGAAAAGCAACTCAAAGCAGAAGGCAAAACTCGCCACGATTTAGGCCGAGAAAAATTCTTGGAACGGGCCTGGGAGTGGAAAGCTGAATCGGGCAATACTATTACTAATCAATTGCGGAGTTTGGGCGTGTCTGTCGATTGGTCGCGCGAACGCTTTACGATGGATGAAGGCTTATCCGCTGCGGTTTTAGAAGCGTTTGTCCGCCTGTACGATGAGGGGCTGATTTATCGCGGCAATTACCTGGTGAATTGGTGTCCGGCGAGTCAGTCTGCTGTGTCGGATTTGGAGGTAGACCAGCAGGAAGTTGACGGCCATTTGTGGCATTTCCGCTATCCTTTGACGGATGGTTCTGGTTATTTGGAGGTGGCGACGACTCGGCCGGAAACGATGTTGGGTGATACTGGGGTGGCGGTGAATCCACAGGACGATCGCTACAAACATCTTATCGGTAAAACTGTCACTTTGCCGATCGTCAATCGCGAAATCCCAATCATTGCTGATGAGTTTGTCGATCCGACTTTTGGAACTGGTTGTGTCAAGGTGACTCCTGCCCACGATCCGAATGACTTCGAGATGGGTAAGCGTCACAACTTGCCGTTTATTAACATTATGAATAAGGACGGCACTTTAAATGAAAATGCCGGAAAGTTCCAGGGACAAGACCGATTTGTTGCCCGGAAAAATGTGGTGCAGCGCTTAGAAACTGACGGGGTTTTGGTTAAAATAGAAGATTATAAACATACAGTTCCCTACAGCGAACGCGGCAAAGTTCCGGTGGAACCTTTGATATCTACTCAATGGTTTGTGAAGATAGAGCCTCTTTCTCAACGTGCTTTAGAAGCATTAGATCAAAGTAACTCACCAGTCTTTGTTCCTGACAGATGGACAAAGGTTTATCGGGATTGGTTGGTGAAGCTGAAGGATTGGTGTATCTCCCGGCAATTGTGGTGGGGACACCAAATCCCGGCTTGGTATGCTGTTAGCGAAACCCAGGGCGAAATTACTGACACGACGCCGTTTGTGGTGGCAAAAAATGAAGCTGAAGCTAGGGAAAAAGCAACGGCTAAGTTTGGTAATGACGTGCAGTTAGCAAGAGATCCAGATGTATTGGATACTTGGTTTTCGTCTGGGTTGTGGCCTTTCTCAACTCTGGGATGGCCTGACGAAACTAAAGATTTGGAGTTTTACTATCCGACAACTACTTTGGTTACAGGTTTTGATATCATCTTTTTCTGGGTGGCTAGAATGACGATGATGGCCGGACATTTTACTGGAAAGATGCCTTTTGATACTGTTTACATTCACGGTTTGGTGTTGGATGAAAACGGTCAGAAAATGTCTAAGAGTAAAAATAACGGTATCGACCCGCTGCTGTTGATTGGTAAGTACGGTACTGATGCTTTGCGCTACACTTTGGTTAAGGAAGTGGTAGGGGCAGGCCAAAATATTCGCATTGAGTACGATCGCAAAACTGATGAATCGAAATCGGTGGAAGCTTCGCGGAACTTCACGAATAAGTTGTGGAATGCGGCCCGGTTTGTGATGATGAATTTGGAGGGACAGACGCCGCAGCAGTTGGGAATTCCTCACCCCCCCCAACCCGCCCTTACCGAGGGGGGGAGAGAAGTAGGGTTGGAATTGTGCGATCGCTGGATTCTTTCTCGCTACAATCAAGTTGTGCAGCAAAGCCGCAATTGTTTGGAAAATTACGGTTTGGGGGAAGCGGCGAAGGGACTTTATGAGTTTATTTGGGGCGATTTCTGTGACTGGTATATTGAGTTAGTCAAGTCTCGCTTGCAACAGGATGCTGAACCAAATTCTAAGAAAGTGGCACAGCAAACTTTTGCTTTTGTGTTGGAAGGGATTCTGAAACTACTGCATCCTTTTATGCCGCACATTACTGAGGAGATTTGGCACACTCTGACTCAAACAGGTGATGGTGAATGTTTGGCTTTGCAAGCTTATCCTGAAGCGGATTCCTCGCTAATTGATGCTGATTTGGAACAGCAGTTTGAGTTGTTGTTCGGTACAATTCGCACAGTTCGCAATTTGCGGGCCGATGCTGATATCAAACCCAGTGTGAAGGTGACGGCGATTTTGCAAAGCGAAAGCGAGAAAGAACGCCAAATCATCTCAGATGGAGGCGTTTACATTCAGGATTTGGCAAAAGTCGAAAATCTGACAGTTACTGCTAGTGTGGATGCAGATTTGGGACAGACAATTGCTGGGGTTGTGGGTACTGTGCAAGTATTGATTCCTCTCGCTGGGGTGGTGGATTTGGCGGCTTTGCGTGCTAAATTAGAGAAGAAGTTGAGTAAGGTGGAAGCTGAAATTAAGCATACGGCGGCGCGCTTGACTAATCAGAAGTTTGTGGATAAGGCTACTCCTGATGTGGTTCAGGGCGCGAGGGATGCTTTGGCGGAAGCGGAAAAACAAGCGGAGATTTTGCGCGATCGGCTAAAGGTGTTTTAAGGAGTCATTAGTCATTAGTCAGCAGTCATTAGTCGCGGGTGGGGTGAGAAACCGGGTTTCTACGAATTTTTCGGTTGAGTAACGAAAAATATTGAAAGAAACCCGGTTTCTGAGGAGATTATCATTTTTATTATGCTGGGCGATCGCTGTATAAAAACATCCCAAAATCCCGTAGGGGCGGGTTAACCAGCCATCTATGAAATACACAAACAATCTCGTAAACCCGCCCTCTCCTCAGCCATTATTTACATCACAATTTTACCTCTAAATTCATCGTACATTTTTATTGTTGGTGGGCGGGGGCGGGTTTATAGTATTATTGATGTTTACCATAAATGGTTGGCGAACCCGCCCCTACAAATTTGGTTTCAATAATAGAATTAATTGTGCTAACACGGGCAATTAATCACCAATTACCAATTACTAATTACCCTCATGTTATATTTAGCCCAAGTACAAAAGAAGGAAATTTTAGGCGAACCCGCCCTGCAATTGCTGGCTTGCCAAAATTCTGATGATACTTGGGCTCTTCTTAGTGAAGAATGTTTCTTGACATTACCGAAAGATTTTGCTCAAAATCCAATTAACTCTGCAACGAATGTTTTAAATGAAGGGATTTTAGTATTAGCAAATGTTGACGAAAATAGCCAGGTTTTGCATATTCAAGCAGCTACAAACTGGGTACTACAATTAGTAGAGAAATATTTAACAACAGGTTTTACTCCCGATTTTTTGCAGCAAGAAGCACAGAAAGCAGAAGATTGGAGGCAATCTCTCACTTTGCAGAGTCAAGAATTGTCTCGCCGCTTGATTGAAGTTGAAGCCCGCCGGGAACAAATTCAAAACTTAGAAGCAAAACTCCAGCAGGAAAAGCAATTGTTGGAAAGTTCGATCGCCCAATTGAAAACAAACAATTGAAAACAAAATTTGAATCCGCCGAATATAATTCGGGGCTATACAAACAAAGTCCGCCTACGCGGACTAAGATAAAAGCAAAATTGCCTGCGGCTAAAGCACTTTTGACTTCATCCAAGCAGCGGGGAGACACCGCAGTTTCTGATAATTGCTAACATAAGCCCGCTTCTGAAACACATCATATTGATTGCGTTCGATCGCATTTAAGATTCTGCTGTAGAGCATTGTAGCAGCCCAAACAGTCCAGCGAATATCGGGACTGAGCACTTTAATTCCCGGTTCCGCGCTGGCGTATAATTTGCGAGCTCGCTGAATTTGAAACCGCATCAATTCCCGCCAGCGGTTGTCAATTACACCGTTGAATAAATCTTCTTCGGTGTAGTTAAACAAGGCTAAGTCTTCTAAGGGAATGTAAATGCGGCCGCGGCGGGCGTCTTCTCCGACATCGCGCAGAATATTAGTCAACTGCTTGGCAATACCGAGGGAGATGGCTTCTTCTTTGGGAATTCTATTCCCCCAGTGCCAATTCCAGTTAGCAGCGGAGTTCGATTCGCCTACACCCATGACAGACATCGACATCAGCCCGACAGTACCCGCTACTCGATAACAGTAAAGATTGAGCTCTTCAAAAGTTTCGTAGCGGCTGCGGTACAAGTCCATTTGCTGGCCCGCAATCATCTCTCGAAACGGCCCAATGTCGATCGGGAAACGAGACAGCGTATCCACCAAAGCTACGTCGTAGTCGTCGTGAGGATGGCCCGCAAACACAGATTCTAGGCGTTTTTCCCACAAATCCAGGGTTTCAGGGGTCGTTGCATCAGAACCCGGCCCGTCTACGAGTTCGTCGGTGCGGCGGCACCAGACGTAAATCGCCCAAATCGCCCGACGCTTGGCTTCGGGCATGAGTTGAGTGCCTAAATAAAAATTTTTGGCATAACTCGCCGTGACTTGGCGGCACAGTTCGTAAGAGTCATCCACAGAGGCCAGAGTTCTCATGCACTGGAGTTTTGACAGTTGCAGCATCCGAGAATAAGAAATTTAAAGATTAGAACTGATTTTCCCCCGTTTAGAAAACGGGAGATTTTTTACGTCTTTATGAAAAATTCTTAATTTTTCATCAAAATTCATCGGGTCTGAAACGCCGTCCTGTAAGGACGGCTTTACATTTAATTTAAATCCCCTTGCGGGGTAGGGGGGGTATGGTTGCCCCCCCGTGAGGATATGGTTGTCCTCAATCTCCCATTTCTGGGGTAAAGTTAGCTTTGCCAATGTTTAGTGAGCTTGTTATGCTAGCAGCACTGTTCCAGTGACCTTAGAACTGTTTAACCACTAGCGACAGAGCAGGGAACTAGCTTCGCATTCTCCCGGTGTCGTGACTCATAAAACGTAGTCAGTTAAGACTTAGGCGGGTCAAGATGGCTTGTTAGATTTCTCTTTCAAGCCTCATGCCGTCAGGGCTGAGGTTCTTGACTGGTTATTGGCGGTTGAAATAGCCTGCGCTGTCAGCTTACCAGAAAGCACGGCACCTTCCATACTCGCAAGATAACGCTGCATTGTATAATCCCCCGTTAGATAGAAATTGCTAATGGGAGTTGTTTGTGTGGGACGGCACTGCTGGCGTCCGGGAGTGGCTTTGTAGACGGAACGTGGGGTTTTGACTACGTGATATTTGAGCAGTTTGGCTGGTTCTGGGATTTGATCGGGAAAGAGTTTTTCTAACTCGACCATTGTGGCTGCGACGATATCTTCGTCAGATTTGCCGATCCAGTCTTTGGCCGGTGCTAAAACCAGTTCCAGCATTGATTTGTCTGGGTTGGCATATTCGCGGCAGGTGTTGCTCATGTCGGCGTAGACGCTCAGCAAGGGCGATCGCGAGAACAGCAAATGGTCGATTTCAGTTAGCTTGCGATCGAACCACAAGTGTACATTAATGACGGGTACTCCCTCCAAACCTTCGAGCTGTTTGAAATAATCCATTTCGCCCCAAGGTTTCGGCATCATCAACTTCAGCGGGTCAACCGGCATCGCGGAAACGTAAATATCGGCGGTCAGAATTTCTGACTCTGCCCCTTTTACTCCCCGAATGTGGAAGCCCCGCACCGTGTTGTCATCGTTGAGCAAAAACTCCCCGATGGGTGCATTCAGCCGGACTTCACCACCGCGCTCAGTTATGTAGTCTACCATCGGCTGACACAACCTTTCTGTGGGGGAACCGTCTAAAAAAGCCATTTTCGAGCCGTTTTTCTCTTGCAGGAAGCGGTTGAGGGCTGTCAGCAGTATGGTTGCGGATATTTCGTGGGGGTCGATGAAGTTGAGCGCCTTGGACATGGCGATGAATACTTCTTTTTCGACTCTGGGGGGGACGTTTTGCTTTTTCAGCCAGTCGGAAAACGAGTATTTGTCCATTGCTTCGACATAGTTTTGACCCTGAAGCATCGCCGGAATCAAACCTATACCGAAGCGGATTTTTTCGGGCCAAGTGAGCATATCGTTGTTGCTCAGGATGGCTGCGACGCCGTTGAAGGGAGCCGGAAGGTCGGGAAAGTCAAAGCGGGAATAGGTTCCGGGGGTTTCCGGCTGATTGAAAATCATCGAGTGCTCTTTCCATTGCAGCCGGTCTTCGATGTCAAGTTCTTTGAATAGTTGGAGCATATTCGGGTATGCACCGAAGAAGATGTGGAGGCCGGTTTCGTACCAGTCGCCGTCTGCATCTTTCCAGGCGGCTACTTTGCCGCCGAGTACGTCCCGACTTTCTAGGAGGATGGGGGTGTGGCCCGCGTCGGTAAGATATTTAGCGCAGGAAAGTCCTGCTAAGCCTGCTCCGGCGATCGCAACTCGCATTTGATACTACTTGGCCTCTGTGTTCGCTTCGTTTTCATTATACTTTACAACTCGTTACATTTTTTGGGAACAATCTGTAGGAATGTGGCGGGGCTTGGAGGTGTCGGCTTAGCCCGAAAGTCCGACAGGGAATGAATTCCCTGTCTCATAGCGCAAGTCCTCTCAAAGAGGACTAATGAGTTCTTCAGTCCTCTTTGAGAGGACTTTAGCTTTGAGGCAGGGGTTTCAACCCCTGCCGGACTGCGGGTGTGACCTTAAGTGCCCTAGTGCCCTATGCCCTAGTAAACGCAATTAACAGAAATTTAGCAATTATTGCTATCATCAATTATGAGGCAAATTTCAATAAATTAGTTAAATTTATGGTACAAACAATTCAATCTAGAAATGTCGCGCTGAACGACTTGGAAACCCAATTCAAAATAGAGTTGATTGAGGATGACCAATTCTTTCGCGAGTGGCAAGATGATTTACCAGAAATCAGCGATCCTGAAAAACAGCGATTAGACAGAGTGAAAGCAAGTTACAGGAATTTGCTTGCTCGTCCACCAATGCTAGAAAATACAGTCAAAATGGTAGTGCTGTCTCCGCTGTGGGATTTAGCTGACTTTTATCTTGCTCCTTTTCACGTTACTTCCGAAAAGTCTCTAGAAATCCTTGACGAAGACGAGGGAGTGATTGTGAGAGGACAGTTGGATGTTTTGGCTTTGTTTCAGGAGTTTTGGGTAGTGGTGATCGAGTCCAAGAAGGCTGCGTTTTCTTTGGAGGTAGGGATTCCGCAATTACTAGCTTATATGTTAGCTAATCTTAAGGGCGATCGACCTACTTACGGATTGTTAATGAATGGCTCTAGTTTTTTGTTTGTCAAATTAGTTAAAGGGGAAACACCGCAGTACGCTTTTTCGCGCTGGTTTTCTATGTTCAATCCGGGGAATGATTTGTACAGTGTGCTGAGTATTTTGAAGCGCCTCGGCGAGTTGAATATTAGTAATCTGGTTTAGTGGGGGAATCAGAAACCGGGTTTTTGCGAAAATCTTTGGTTTCACCCGCAGATTCGGTAAAAAACCCGGTTTCTTTGGTTGGAGTGCATAAGTCCTGAAATGGATGATTTCAGGTTCCCCCGGTTATGCCGCAAAGGTGCGATATGCTTCCAAGGCTGCTTGTTTCACTGTTTCTGGCACGATCGGAAAAGTAGTCAAAATATAGGCAAATTCGGCTTCGGTTAAGCCGTAAAGGTGGGCGATGATGCCGTCTAATTCGGCTCGCAATTGAGCGCGTTCAGTTTCATCGGTAACACCTTCTCGGTGCGAGTTTAAGCCGACTTCTTGGGCTAATTCGTCAAATTCTGGGGCGGTGCAGATCAGTTTGGCGGCGCGCTGTACGATGTCAGTGAAGTATTTGTCGCCTGATGTTAATCGCGGTACGGGAAGTTGATAAACATAGAAAAAGTTGATGTTTGCTGAAATTCGAGAGCGAAGTGCATAATCGACAATAAAACTATTCCAAACACTGACTAAATATAAACACTGATGATTATTAGGTGGAGGCTCACTACCTTCTGAACAACGCAACACTGACTGAAAGTTTTCTGCTTGAAAGTTAGGTGGAATGACTGTGGCTATCATTGTTCTGGTATTTGTACTGCTTGCAATCTTACGAAATCCAGCTCTATAAGTCTGATAATCTAGAGTTTGACCTCTATCCTGTTCTTTTCCAAGTATCGCAGCTCGTCCTTGTGATTCCTCTATCCAATAACGCGGTTCGCAAAGAGTATGAGTAAACTGCTCAATCATTTTCCCTTCATAAAGTGGCAGTCTCCCTTTCCCTGGTTCTTGCTTGAATAAATGACTGTCATTAGTCATGTGAAATTCCGCAGTTAACCGCAGATTCCATTTCCCCTCAATCTGTTCGCCCAGCAAAGGGAATTGCAGCATTTTCTCAGCAATCCGAATATCCCCCTCATTTTTAAACTCCATCACCGACAGAGAGTCAGGAGATAACTTCCGCACTAATTCAACGTTAACTTGCAAGCTATCAGCACTAGGAAACCTTTGCAGTTCATCCACATCAAGACGCATAAAAGCTGACGGAAACTCAGTTGTGATCCCATCCTTCTCAAAAGTAAGAACAACTATTTTGAAACGACTATCAACCCCTTCAAAAATAGTTTTACGATTTTCCAGACAAAATAACCCCGTGACTTTGGTTTGACTAAATAACATCTCCCGCAGTTGCTTAGTACCCAAGTCAGTGTAAATTCCGCTAGGAATCACAATCCCACACTCGCCACCCCTGCATAAGAGATTAAAACATTGCTCTACAAAAAGTTTATAGAGGTTAATATCCGTACCTGCTTTTTTACCGTTGACAATTGAAATCTGATTTTTGTACTGTTCCGCTGAACGATAGTAAGCGCTAACATGGGGGAAATTGCTCTGATATTCCAACCAAGCATTAGAAACCTCAATATCTTGCAAGAGTTTCTTTTGTTCTTTCTCAAAACTCTTAATATCCATCTTCTTTTTAGTCACTAAGTTGCTATAACTAGCAAAAAACTCCTTAGCATCTGGCTTAAAAATTTCCCAAGGTGGATTGGTAATAATCGCATCAAAACCGCCCCGTTGATGCAAAATCTCATCAAACTCATAGCCCCAGTGAAAAGGCTTCAAAGCTTCTATATCAGCGAGAGTCAGGGTACGCTTAATCGGCTTACCGCTAATCTGTGATTGTTCAAACTTAATTTTTAACTCCTTGAAATCTTCCAACAAAATCTTATTAAGATTTTCGATAGCCGGCGCTTTCTTTTCGGCAATTTCATCTCGTAAACTCTGCAAGTTTTGGCTATAGGTAGTCGCATGACGGTAAATAGAAATCAGACGGTTTTTTTCCTCTAATACTTGTCTGTATGTCTTGTGAAACAAATTTAACTGAGTTCCACTTCCTTCATATTCTGCGTCATCCACCCGCAGTAATCCAATTAAGGAATTGCCCGCCATGATGTTAAAATCAATATTCGGCAACGGTTCCAAGTCGTTGACATTCTGCGCGGCCGAAACTAAGGCTAAAAACAGTCGCAATTTAGCAATTTCCACGGCTTCCGGCATGATATCCACGCCGTAGAGGTTGTCGCTAATAATCCGTTTTTTGATATAGTAGTTGAGTGAAGTATGCTCTTTTTCGATGTCTTTTAGGTAGTCATTGAGGTAACGATCATTTAAAAACTTGCTTGTACCGATGACTGTTGAATAGATGTAAATCAGCGTTTTCATGGCTGCGACTAAAAACGCGCCGGAACCGCAGGCTGGGTCTAATAATGTTAGGTTGGGGAGGATTTCTGTTAGCAGGCTGCGGCAGAGATTGGCGTCGAGATTGGTGAGGAGTTCGGTGATTGTTTCAAAGTGGGGAGAAGAACCCCCCCAGCCCCCCTTGCTAAGGGGGGAGGAAGAGTTGGAAGAGTTAAGGGATTGGTTGACTCTATCGAGGATTAGTTTGTTGATTGTGCGATCGCACAAATATTCAGTAATCTCCGGCCTGGTATAATAAGCACCAAAGGCTTTTTGGTTAATGTATTTCTCAAAGATGTATCCCAAAACCGCCGGATTAATTTCATTTTCCTTCCCGCCCACCGTATCGTCAAGATTCCAAGAATAGGCGGCAAATAACTTAAATATTTTCTCAAAAGCAGCATCGGGTATAGCGATATTCGGATAATTTTGTTCGATGGGATGTTCTAGAAACAGTCCCCCATTCAAATATTTAACATCGCCGATTAATTCTTTAACGCCTTCCTCGCGCAAATCCAGAGGTTTAGCAAATCCATCAAAAAACAGTGTTTTCAAGAATTGCGAGTAAAATAAATCCGTTCCCCGCTGCTTGCTTTCGGCTAACTTTTCCTGCAAATACATCAATTTTTGATTGTCGATAAATCCTTTGCGCTGCAAGAAATAAACAAACATCAAGCGGTTGAGTAAAACCGAAGTATACCAGCGTCTGTCTGTTTCCTTGTCAATGCCGCGAATCACACTTAAAAATTCAACGTGTTGCTGTTTAAACTCTTCAAAAAACTTTTTAGTTACTCGTTCGACATCCAATCCAGCCTGCAATCTTTGGGCGACATCAATCACCGAAAGCGTTTCTAATTCTTCTAAATCAACCTTTAAAGCTACGACTTTACTCAGCAGCAAATCGCAAGGTTCCCGTTTCACGTATACATGATCGCGGGGATAAAGTTTTGTACCTTCGCGCTTCACCCAATACCACAGACATTTAGTGCGATTTTTGTCAATAAAAATCAATAAATTTTCGGCAGAAATTTGGACGATTTCGCGATAAATTGTCAGTCTTTCGGCGCTGTTGGGGATATTTCCGCTATCGGCGATAATTTCATATACAACTACTCCGTTAAGTTGGGCGATGGCTTTTCGGGAATAAGTCTCGCCTTCTATTTCTAAAGATACGGTTTTGTGGGATGATGGATTATCCCAACCGAGTTTTTGGACGAACAATTTGTTGAATTCAAAGTCTTGGAGAAGTTCGCGGGATTCTTTAAGTGTTTGTGGCATGGTTATATATGAAGGAATAAGGGAGAACTGTAGTAGGGACACGGCACCGTGTCCAAGGCGTGTCAAATTAACGTTAAACCGAGAGTCAGATAGTCCGACAGTCCGACAGTCCGACAGGGGTTGAAACCCCTGTCTCAAAGCGAAAGTCCTCTTAAGAGGACTGAGAAGAAAAATTTTCAATTCATCAGTCGTCTTTAGACGACTTTCGCTATTAGACAAACAGTTCGACAGTCCGACAGTCCGACAGGGGTTGAAACCCCTGTCTCAAAGCGAAAGTCCTCTTAAGAGGACTGAGAAGAAAA
>NZ_JAUBUJ010000001.1:55635-117823 GCF_036705405.1 Microcoleus sp. B13-B6 | reverse complement strand
ATTTTCAATTCATGAGTCGTCTTTAGACGACTTTCGCTATTAGACAGGGAATTCATTCCCTGGCGGACTAGCTGGATGGTGAGAGGAATGGCGGACTGACAGCTTTCTCCTGAAACAAGCCTAAAGAACAAATAATCATCGGTTCCCGTTTGTCTTCGTCTTCATTGACTATACACAAACGGTCATCCATCCGCAAACCCACGACTAATTCAGCTAATTGTCGATCGCCAATCCCGCTTTTTAACTGCCGATTTAACGTGTCAATTGCCGACTGGCGCAGGGGATAGCGGTAAATTTCATCGATGGCTTTTGACAATTCATCGGATGCAAATATTGTACCATTCATTTCCTTAAAGTAACTCTTCAAACGTTCATAGGTTCGGAACCTGGCCCCGGAAGGCCTGCCCAATTGTCCGCCCGCAGTTAACTCTTCTTCTGCTATCAACTCTGCACCTTTTGTGACTAATTCGTGATGCTGTTTGTCTCTGGGAATTGCTGGTGTCGCTTCGTCGCAGGCTGCAATTCTGAGGATTCCGAGTTGCGATTGACTAACGCTATTGCCATCGCGATCGACCCAAATCAACGAATCATTTCCCTCGGCGGTTTTCATGTACAATAAAACTCCTTCTGGTTGCAAGGGTGCGGGAGTATGATTGCGAGTTGAATAAACTACATTTGGCATTGACTCAATGGTTTTTTTCAAAGTTGGGTTGTTGTCCGTGGCATTTTTCCAAATTTGAAAAGCTTCGGATGTTAAGTCAACTTCGGCATCTTCTTCGCCATCTAAAATTCCTGATTTTTCATTGTAAATATCGAGAATTACTTGAGGTGAGTCATCCTCAAAAAATGTCTCATCAGTTCCGACGACTTCGGCATTTTCTTGCAAGCGTCGGCGCAGTCTTTCGCGCAGGTTGATAATGCGATCGACTCCTTCGTCTGGCAAAAACGAATAGCACAAAATGCGATCGGCTTTTTGACCGATTCTGTCCACCCTTCCCGCCCGCTGAATTAACCGAATAATTGCCCAAGGTAAGTCATAATTAACGATAATCGCACTGTCTTGTAAGTTGTGACCTTCACTCAGAATGTCGGTGGCAATTAAGATTCGCAATTCTCGTTCTGGGGAGATTTTGTCACGCTTACCGTTGCTAGTCGGACTAAACCGAAATGTGAGTTCGGTGGGGTCTTTTGATTTACCTGTCACCGATGCAGCGCCCGCAATATTTAGCTTAGTTAAATTATCAGTTATATAGCGGACTGTATCGGCAAACTGAGTAAAAATTAATACTTTCTCATGGGGGTGAGTTTCTGTGAGCAATTTCACCAAAGCAGCTAACTTTTCATCGGGTTGAGAATGCCATTTACCGCAAGTTTGCAAGACTTCTATCAGACAGCGGGCATCTGCTAGCAAATCCCGTTTTAACTTCTTGGTATCAAAAAAGTCGGATTTGAGCCATTTAAACCTGCGCGGGTAGCGCGTTTGATATTCTCGATAAACTACTTCTGCCCGCTGTTTAAAACTCTTTTCGCTTAACAGCAATTCTGCTTCAATATCTAAAGTTTCGCCCGCATCATCTTCGATTTCTTCGCTTTCAAAACTGCTAACCACCACAGAATCAGCATCTTCATCGCTGTTGCGGGTATCCAACAAGTCTGCATCCTGGGTGCCGATCGGAATATCGGAGTTTTGGTCGATCGCATATAAATAGATAAAATTCCGCAGGATGTGGCGCTCGATCGACTGAATAAAGGCACTGCCGCTGCTTTCTAGGCGTTTAAACAGGTTTGTCCGCGAAAATCCCATTAACCGCCGACCCCCACGAAATAGGGCATTTAACTGTCGCTGTTCTGCTTCAGTCGGCTGTTGTTTGGGTTTTTTGGCGATGTAATTTCCCAGCCCGTAACGCGGCAGATTTAGTGCATTGATGACTTCGACAATTTCCTCAAAGTCAAGCTGGGAGTTAGTTGCGGAAGTTTCCGAGGAAAACTTAATGGTTTTGGGAAGGCGATCGGGAAAATAGGATCGCGTGCGATCGGCAAATTCTAGATATTTGCGCTTCTTCTCTGCGTCAGTTTCCGCATAATTTTCTTTAATAAAAGAGCGAGTGCGCCTCACCATGTAGTGCTTCATCAAATCTCGCCAATCATCAGGATGTTCGCTTTTTTCAAAAGCAGCCAAAGAGCGCACGGAACATTGATGCCGCTTAATAAATTCTAACTCTCCTTGACTGCCTCCGCCCAATTGATTCAGCAAAGCTTCGGGCCGCAGTCCTAAATTTTGGTCTTCAGGAATAAACAGCCGCAACTGAGAAGATAAATCTAAATAGGTTTTGTTGTAGGGAGTTGCTGAAAGCAATATACATTTACTTTCGTTGATGGCAATATATTCTTGAATCGCTCGATATCGCTTGCCTTCTCGGTTTCGGAGGTTGTGACTTTCATCAATTAACACAACTCGATAGCGCCGCAATTCTGGCAATTCTTGCTGTACCAGACTGATGGATAACACTTTGGCACCCAGGTGATATTTATAATTATACTCATCCCACATTTTTACCAAGTTTTTGGGACAAATAATCAGGGTTTCCAAGAAACAGTCTTCTTGTAAAATTTTGGCGATCGCAGTTCCGACTAAAGTTTTACCCAACCCTACAACGTCGCCAATAATTACGCCTCCCCGTCTGGTAATGTGACGGGCGGCTAACTTAACGGCTTCTTCTTGAAATTTAAATAAACCCTTAAAAGCGCGGGGAATCTGAAACTCAGCAATACCTGCGATCGCCTCGCGGGACAAATGATAGACAATGTTGAGATAGATGTGATAAGGTGGAATTAGTTCTGCTCTAGCCCAACTGCGATCGATAATTTCTGCGAGTTCTTTAGAAATATCAACACAGCCGTATTCTTCCCAGCGATCGTCAAACCATTTTTGCAACTTATTACAAGCATCAAAATCTAAAATATCAATATTCAATTCCCCTTGTTTTGACAGTCCCGATAAAGTCAGATTGCTGCTGCCCAAAAAACCTACAATTGGGCTGTTTGGGTCTTGACGATGAACGAGATAAAGTTTAGCGTGCAGTGGGTAAGCTAAGAATAATTTAACAATAACTTTTCCCGTTTTAATCTGATAGCTTAACCTGCGTAAGCCCTGCTCGTCGCGATCGTTGGGAGCCCCTATCGTCAACTGGTGGCGAAATTCCTCAGCCATCCGTTTTTTGAGCCGAATAATGGCATTATTGTCAATCCCCCCGTGATGGGAAATTAGGCTAAAACTAGCATTCAATTCATCCGCAGGCAAACTTTGCATTCCCACCAAAAGGCGGCAGCAAGCTCCTTGGTTTCCCACATATGCTTCTATTAAATCGCCAATTCTCCGCCATCCCCGAAGATTGAAATAGCCCACACAAAAATCTGCCCGATAGGAGAGTTTAATGGTGTCTCGCAATGCTGGTAGCAGTGATTGTTCGATGTTGTCAAAAATGCGCGGCACTTGGTTTCCTCTGTTATATTAGTTGTACATAAAAAAGTTTGTAGTAAGGACTTTAGTCCTTGAAAAATCACATGGAAGGACTAAAGTCATCACTACAAACCTGCTTACAATTGCGGTTCAATTCCAGCCGATCGCAATTGAGCGCGCAATTGCTCTAATTGGTCTTGGGCGCGATCGGCTCTTTCAGATCCAGATAACAACAGATTCCCTTGACTATCCCACCAGCGCAACCAAGGTAATTCCACATTTTGATACCTTCCTTGCCAAATTCCCAATTCCACTCCTAACGGTGCAATGGGATAATGACCGCGATCGTTTGCAGCAACTAATTGATACCTATCTTCGATCATGTGATAGACTTCAACGCTAGCCTTAGTTACTTCATAAATTCCGTAAAAGGCCGGATGGATGACATTTTCATAAATCCAGAATTTCCCCGGCTTAGTTTCCTGTTGACCCGATCGCAACAAAGGCGTTCTGTCCCGTTCTTCTGCACCATTGCCCGATACAAACTCTAACACAATTAACGGTGCTACAAATTCTTGCCACATCACATAAGAACGGCGCAATTGACCGTCAATAGTTGGCGGAACATTGGGCACATAAAACCAGTCTGGCGCTTCTGCACCCTTTTCTAACGGGTCAGTTAATCGCCAATAAATGCCGCAGTCTTGACCGATGCAATAGTTACCATCTAGATGAATGCTTTGGAAGACGGGAGTAATTGAATCGGTTAACAGAATGCTTTGGGGATGTTCTTGAAAGTTTTTCACAAAAGTGCCGTCGGATTCTGGTAATTGAGTGTGATCCGGCCAGCCTGCGGGATTGTTTTCTACATCTAGGGTGAATTTCATAGTTTTATTTTTTTGATTGCAGGCATTGTTGGAGCGAGATTGTGATTGTAGGCGAACTCGATACATCTAATACCAAATTCATAAAATAGCGCTACATATCTACCCCCCCCAACCCCCCCTTATTAAGGGGGGGAGTAAAACTTTCTATGTAGCATAACTTTATGAAATTGGTATAACTCAGACCTCTATCTCCCAATCTTCCAGACGCAAACCCTCAACACGGCTGAACTCGCGGGTATTGTGAGTTACAAGAATTAGGTTGTTGGCAAGAGCAATAGAGGCAATCAAGAGGTCATTAGGGCCGATAGGTGTCCCAGATGCAGCTAGCCCGGCGCGAATTTGACCGTAAATTAGGGCAGACTGGTCATCAAAAGGCAAACTTACAAACTCATTGAAAAAACGTTCTAGTCTAGCTAGATTGCTATCTTGACGAGAACTTTTAAAAGCACCCCAGTAAAGTTCTGCTTTAACTACAGAGCATATTGCTACATCACCTGACCGAATCATTGCTAGTCGGCGAGATACCGATGAGTTGCGGTCTGGATTTAACAAACGGATGCAAGTATTGGTGTCTAAAAGATAAATCACAGCAATTCTTCCCGGATTTCATATTCCAACTGATCGGGACGAACAAGCGGTTCTCCTTCCCAACTTCCTATTACTGTCTCAAAAAAACCGGGAGACCAGCCTAAATCTTCCGGTTTTTTAGCCTCAGTTGCTGGTGTTATGCGCTGGAAAACTACAATAACTTCTAAATCTGTATCTTTTATCCCAACCGGGACTTGCAAATGCAACATCCCGTCTGATCCGACGTGCGATCGCACTTTAATGCTTTGCATAACTCTTGCCTCCTTAAGTTTGTAGTGAAAATTAATCTTGTCAGGACTTACGCATCTATGCCCAAGAAACCGGGTTTTTTACCGAATCTGTGGGTGAGTGCGAAAGATTTTCGTAAAAAAACCCGGTTTCTGACCACCCGTGCGTAATTCCTACTTGTAATAACCTCAATCTTCATCCCACTTATCTTTAACTGCTTTGCCTTTTAGATTGAGAAACTCAACTGACTGTAATAATTCTAATCCGGTCACTCAGGCTACCTCTATGTTAATGATAGGATAACTTTTGCTCTCCATTCTAACTGATATCTTGCACCATTCTCAATTAGGCTTTTATGAACAGGCAAGATGCCTGTTCCACAAGAACATTGAATTTTTGTGGAACAGGCATCTTGCCTGTTCTTGAGAATGGTGCAAGATATGAGTTCTAATCAATTTACTCCTCGGTTGCTGCGCCAAACCGTATCGAAAAAAGGTCGATCGCACCCAGCCAACCCCAGCAACCTGAACCGCAGGTGAGGCAATCCCCCTGCAGCCCCCGCTTCTCGACGCGGTACAATAAGTGCAATCATACTTAACGCTTATATTGAAAAAGTTACACACAACGCCACAGGAGACAACTGACGCATGGGTAAAGTAGTTGGCATTGACCTCGGAACAACAAACTCAGTAGTAGCCGTCATGGAAGGCGGCAAACCGGTTGTGATTGCCAATGCAGAAGGGATGCGGACAACTCCCTCGGTAGTCGCTTTCACAAAGGAAGGAGAACGCCTTGTGGGACAGATGGCCAGACGCCAGACTGTTCTCAATCCGCAAAACACCTTTTACGCCGTCAAGCGGTACATCGGACGCAAATATACCGAACTGACTCCAGAATCAAAGCGCGTCCCTTACACAACTCGCCGCGACGAAAACGGGAACATCAAAATCAAGTGTCCCCGCCTGAAAAAAGATTTTGCCCCAGAGGAAATTTCGGCGATGGTTTTGCGGAAACTGGCCGATGAAGCCAGCCGCTATCTGGGACAAGAGGTAACGGGGGCTGTAATTACTGTTCCCGCTTATTTCAATGACTCGCAGCGACAGGCGACGCGAGATGCTGGACGAATTGCCGGACTTGATGTCAAACGGATTTTAAATGAGCCGACGGCGGCTTCTTTAGCTTACGGTTTGGAGAGGCGAGAAAGTCAAACTATTTTAGTGTTTGATTTGGGCGGCGGTACTTTTGATGTGTCGATTTTAGACGTGGGAGACGGAGTATTTGAAGTCAAAGCAACTAGCGGCGACACTCAATTGGGCGGCAATGATTTTGACTCCAAAATTGTGGATTGGTTGGCAGAACAATTCTTAGAAAAAGAAGGAATTGATTTGCGACGCAACCGGCAAGCTTTGCAGCGCTTGATCGAAGCGGCCGAAAAAGCCAAGATTGAACTGTCGGGAGTCGGTGTCACCGAGATTAATTTGCCATTTATCGATGCGAATGAAGACGGGCCTTTGCATCTGGAAACGCGACTAACTCGCGGTCAATTTGAGGGGCTGTGCACAGATTTGGTGCAGCGGCTACGGCGGCCGGTGAAACAAGCTTTGGCTGATGCAAGTTTGAGTCCTTCTCGCATTGATGAAGTTGTGCTAGTCGGCGGTTCGACTCGCATTCCTTTGGTGCAGGAAGTTGTTCGCAGTTTGATCGATCGAGAACCGAATCAAAATGTGAATCCCGATGAAGTTGTGGCGGTGGGTGCGGCAATTCAAGCGGGTATTTTGGGTGGGGATGTCCGCGATGTGCTGCTGTTGGATGTGACGCCGCTGTCGCTGGGTTTGGAAACTATCGGCGGGGTGATGAAAAAACTGATTCCTCGCAATACTACTATTCCCGTCAGGCGATCGGACATTTTTTCCACTGCTGAAAACAACCAAACTGTGGTAGAAATTCACGTCATCCAAGGGGAACGGGAATTAGGCAGAGATAATAAGTCTTTGGGACGGTTTAAACTAACTGGAATTCCGCCGGCACCGCGAGGGATTCCGCAGGTGCAAGTAGCTTTTGATATTGATGCTAACGGGATGCTGTTGGTGACAGCTTTGGACAAAACTACCGGCAGGGAACAAAGCATTACTGTGCAAGGTGCTTCGACGCTGAGTCAGCAGGAAGTGAATCAAATGATTCGCGATGCGGAACAGTTTGCTCAAGCTGATAAGTTGCAGCGGGAAAGGGTAGAAAAACGCAATCGCGCTGAAGCTTTAGCTTATCAAGCTGAGCGGCAGTTGCGAGAAGTTGCGCTCGATCGCGGAATGCAGTTTGCTCAAAGAAGCCGCCAGCGAATTGAAACTTTAATTCGGGAATTGCGAGACAGTTTGGAACGCAATGATGAGCGGGGAGTTGACCAAGTTGGTTCGGATTTGCAAGATGCTCTTTACGATTTGAGCCGGGAAGTTTCAGCTTTTGCTGATGATGACGATGATGATGATTTCTTTGAGTCTGTGAAGCGGACTTTTACGGGCGACGGTACCAAGCGGCGCAGCGATGACAACAGCTATTATCAAAATGCTAAACCGTACAGGCGATCGACTGTCGATCCAATTCCCGATCGTCCCTACGATCGCACCGGCGATCGAATGGGCGATCGAATGGGCGATCGAATGGGCGATCGAATGGGCGATCGAATGGGCGATCGTAGAAGCAGTGCTAATCGCCCCACTCGCCCTTATCAAAATCAAAGCGACGATTGGGATGATGACGACGATTGGCTCTAATTAGTGGTTAGTCATTAGTCCCTAGTCATTAGTCCCTAGTTTGAAGCAGGGAAGCAGCATGACTAATGACTAATGACTAATAATTAATGACTAATGACTAATGACTAATAACTAATGACTAATGACTAAATATGCAGAATTTTCGCAATTACTATCTAATTTTGGGAGTGCCCAAAGATGCCACGGCTGATGAGATAAAAAAAGCCTATCGACGGCTAGCCAGACAGTTGCACCCTGACGTAAATCCAGGGGATCAATCTGCTGAAGATAAGTTTAAGGATATTAATGAAGCTTATGATATTCTTTCCGATATCGAGAAGCGCGCTCAATACGATCAGTTTAGTAAATTCTGGAAACAAAAGGGATTTCAAGGAAAGCAAGGGGTGCGACTTCCCAATTTCAAAACTTGGGGAAACACTAAAAATACTCGCAAAAAACCGACCGAAGATGTCGATTTTAGTGATTACTCGGATTTTAATAAATTTCTCGATCAAGTGCTCGGAAGGCGCCGAGAAGTGAGGATGGCGACAGCGAATGATACACAGGGAGTAGCCTCCTCGGAACCGTGGAGTACGGCTTCTAAGAAAACGAGTTATGTGGCTAATTCTCGCCCACCTAGAAGGGATTTTGACGATCGCGAAATGCGACGAGAAACAGACGATCGCGAAATGCGACGGGAAGCAGTCGATCGCGAAATGCGACGGGATGTGGACGATCGCGAAATGCGACGGGAAGCAGTCGATCGCGAAATGCGACGGGAAACAGTCGATCGCGAAACGAGAAGAGACATTGAGGCCAGGCTAACTCTGCCTTTGGAAAGGGCTTATTCGGGTGGTACTGAGCGAATTCGTTTGGAAGATGGGCGAGCGATCGAGGTGACTCTGCCTCCTGCTATGGTATCAGGCCAGCGGATTCGCTTGCGAAATCAAGGTATGGGCGGCGGGGATTTATATTTGAAAATCACGGTTTCTCCCCATCCATTTTTTCGATTGGAAATGTCGGATATTTGCTGCGAATTGCCACTGACTCCCAGCGAAGCGGTGTTGGGGGGAGAGGTGGAAGTACCGACGCTAGACGGCTTGGTAAAGATGAAATTGCCACCGGGAGTAACGTCTGGAAAGCGGTTGCGACTGGCTAACAAAGGCTATCCAACAGGAAATGGCGATCGGGGCGATCAATTGGTAGAAATTCAGGTGTTAATCCCCAAGGAAATTAGCGAGGAGGAACGGGAATTGTACGAAAAATTGCGGCAGATAGAATTTTTTAAACCGCGTCAAAATTTGTCGGTTTAATTCTGTAGCGTGCAATGCACACCAGAAGTTTGGTTGCTATAATCTAGTAGGGTGCGCCTCCCGCACCTGAAGACTTAACTATTACAAATTTACCCTTACCAATATGTTCACATTCATCAATCCTAAAACTGATTTTGCTTTCAAAAAAATATTCGGTTCTGAAAATAGCAAAGACATTCTCAAGAGTTTTTTGAATGCCTTGCTGTATGACAGTCAGCCCACCATCGAAAGTTTGCAAATCCTCGATCCTCATTCACTACCGCTAATTCGAGGTCTTAAGGATACTTACGTCGATATTAGAGCTCAGTTAAATGACGGCACAAATGTAATTATCGAGATGCAGGTTTTGAACGTAGAGGCTTTTGAAAAGCGGATTTTGTACAATGCAGCCAAAGCTTATTCAACGCAATTAGAAACAGCAGAACAATATGTAATGTTGAATCCAGTGATTGCCTTGACCATCACTGATTTTGAGATGTTTGAGGATTTTAGGAAAGTAATTTCGCGGTTTGTCCTGAAAGAAAGAGAGTTCTTGAGCGATTATCCTATTTTCGATTGTGAATTGGTTTTTGTTGAGTTACCCAAGTTCCAAAAAAGTTTGAACGAGTTAGAAACATTAACCGATAAGTGGATTTATTTTCTCAAAACTGCTAGGGACTTAAACGCAGTACCTGCAACAATGGAAGAGGTGCCAGAGATTAGTCAAGCATTTGCAATAGCGACTAAAGCTAATTTGAGCTATGACGAATTAAGCGAGTTGCAAAAACAGGAAATTTACATCCAAGACCGTCGGGGAGAAATCACTAAAGCCGTCAGCATAGCAACAGAAAAAGGCAGACAAGAAGGAATTAAGGAAGGACAAATAGCACTGATTGTTCGTCTGTTGGAACGCCGTGTAGGTGCTGTCACTCCCGAAGTTCAAAGTCTAATTGGGGAATTGTCGATCGACCAATTGGAAAACTTAGGAGAAGCCTTGTTAAATTTTAACGACATATCAGATTTAACAGCTTGGCTGCAAACACAAGATTTACCCGCAGAATAGCCGTTAGCGGAGCCCTCGAAGAGGATCGCACTTTCAGCAATCCCGGATCGCATAAGTAAAATTACTGTTGTGATTATTCCTGAACTAGCAGAGAATTAAGACTAAGGTAATTTTCCCACAATCAGGAGCAGTCTGCCGCGATGACTCAAATGCCCCCTCAATGCAACAATCTGCAAGAGCAAGTTGACTCTTTACTGCAACTGCTGCGTCAGGAATCCTCTTTGCGACAACAAGATATCACGGCGGTACAAGCTTCTCTGAAAAAGGCAATTTCTCCTGAGTTTGAAATTGTGTTTGCTGGCGCTTTCAGTGCGGGAAAATCCATGCTAATTAATGCTTTGCTGGAGCGGGAATTGCTCTACAGTGCAGAAGGGCACGCGACAGGTACTGAATGTTATATCGCCTTTGCTGAGCCGGAAAAAGAGCGGGTTGTTCTCACTTTTTTGAGCGAGTTTGAGATTAGCCAGCAAGCTTCTGTGCTTTGCCATCAGTTAGGTTTAGCTACTGAACTTAATATTAATCAAACAGATGTAGTGTCGCTGTTGTCTCAGGGATGTAACATAATTATTGAAACGGAAGGCGGCGAAAATAAATCCGAGGTTGCCAAAAAAGCTAAGGCTTTGATGCTGCTGTTAGAAGGTTTTGAGGCAAATCGCGATCGCATCCAAACTCTCGAAAACGCTACCTACTCGATGGAACAGTTTAATTTTTCCAATCTCAAGGAAGCTGCTAGTTATGCCCGTCGCGGTAGTAACAGCGCTGTACTCAAGCGAGTTGAATATTACTGTTATCATCCGCTGCTGCAAGATGGCAATATTATTATCGATACGCCGGGAATTGATGCACCAGTGCAACGGGATGCAGAATTGACTTATGATAAGATTGAAAGCCCGGATACTTCGGCGGTTGTGTGCGTTTTGAAAGCGGCTTCGTCTGGGGAAATGACGACGGAGGAAACCGAGTTGATGGAAAAGACACGGGGAAATCCCGGAATTCGCGATCGACTGTTTTACATTTTTAACCGCATTGACGAAACTTGGTACAACACGCAACTGCGACAGCGCTTAGAAAATCTGATTAATTCCGACTTTCGCGATACTGCCAGAGTTTACAAAACTAGCGGATTGTTGGGATTTTACGGGAGTTTGATTCGAGGGACAACAGGGCGCGATCGCTTTGGTTTAAATACAATCTTTGCCAGCAGTCAAGGGCGAGTTTCGGGAGATGATAAATTAGATTCAGATTTTTTTAGTAATAGTGAAGAAACTCCGCAATTTGTTAGTGAATTTAATCGCTACTGTGCGAATTCCGGCAAACTGTCTCCGAGCAAATTTCGCATTTCAGTGAACAGCTACGAAACACCCAATGAAAACTACGTGCGGATTCTTGCAGAACAAGGACAACCATTAATTGCTCAATTAATTCAAGATAGCGGCATCGAAGATTTTCGCACAGCCATCACCCGTTACCTCACAGAAGAAAAACGCCCGCAACTGTTCAAAAATTTAGCTGACGATTTAGAAGATTTGTGCATTCAACTGCGGAAACATTACCAAACAATTCAGCGGAATTTGGACAGCCAGCCCCGCGAAATTGAAGCAATGAAAGCACAGGAACTTTTGCGACTAAATCAAGAGTTGCAGCAAGTCGGACAGGATTTTCGGGAACATATCGCCGAAGAAGTCAATGAAATGATTATGAACAGATGCGATATTTTCGATATAGACTTTCGGCAACTGCAATCTCGGATGATCCGGCGCTTGGATGAATTGTTAGACGGATTTTCTGTTGAGGCGGCTTACGGACGCACTTTGCGGAATCATCCCCGCAATGCCACAGCACCTTTAATTGCTGTTTTAGTTGAAGCGCTTTATTATTTAGCGAATCAGTTGGAAGATATTTTAGTAGAGGCTACTAAGTCACTGGTTGATAATTATTTTCAGTATTTGAAAGATAGCGTTCGCAAGTCGGAATACTATCGATTACTCTATCGGTTGTTAGGGAACGACGGGGGAATTGAACAGCAGTTAGAGGAGTTATCAAAGCGGGTTTCTGATGCTTTGGTAAATGCGGCGGGCGTTGAGTGCGATCGCTACGTGCGAGAAAGTCCCCGTTTTTACGACGAAGGCACATTTTCAATTTATCAATTCCGGGAAACTTTGCAGCAAACTTCTCAAGGTTTCGACTGCGAAAACATGGTGGACGCCCAACCGGCAATTAGGCAATTATTGCGGCTAGATTTTGAGCCAAAAGTATCTAGAACTATTCGGCAAACTTTCCGCCAAACTGTCAACCAAACCCTGAAAGAGCATTTGTTGCCGCTGGCCCAAAAGCAAGCTGATGATATTTTACAGAAATACAGTCAAGCCCGCGATTATTTGGAGCAAACTTTGGCACAGGAAGCGGAGGAAAAGATTGCTGGGAATCTGCGGCGGCAAGCTGAGAATGAGCAGAAGATTCAAGAGTACGATCGGGCGGTTTCTGGGATTAATAGTTGTTTGCAGGCGATGAAGTTGCACGAGCATTTGTTGCCTGTAATTGGACAAAATGATAGCGTGTCGGTGGATGGTGAACAATTGGAATCGGAATGGGGGTAATTGAAATACCGGGCGAATTACATTCGCCCGGTATTTTTGCTTGGTTTGTGTAGACGCGATTTTCCTCGCCCGGTATCTATTCAAACTAAATAATACTTGTACAAGTTTCACCAAAAACCCTTATAATTACAATAGCCAAAACCGGAAATAAAAATGAATGATAACTTTGATTCACTGAAACGTGACGATGTGGTGTCTGTATATTCGGATCACATTTTAGTCACCAACCGCACCTTTACAATAAGTGAGTTTATTGCAGCGATGATGACTCTAATAAAAGCTCAAGCGGGATGGACAGAATTAAAAGAAACTTGGTTTAGAGAAGGAATAGATTGTAAAATACTTAAGCCTGGTGCGAAGAGTTGGCAAAGAGGAAAAGTGAGAATTACTTTAGAGTTTCAGCCTGAAGAGCTTGAAGTTGGAGAAATTGCCGAAACTGGAAAATCAGCAGATACTAAAGTTGTTTCTCCTCTGGAAGATTTGCGTCAAAAAATGCCTAAAGAGAGTTAGCAAAACAAGATGACTAAAACCCCTAGAATCCCCATTCCCCCAGAAGTCAGAAAATATGTATTTACTCGCAATAAATACCAGTGCCAAAGCTGCGGCCAAACCAAACTAGAAACCCAACTGACGATCGATCATATCATCCCCCTAGCGCGCGGCGGCAGCAACGACATCAGCAACTTGCAAACCCTCTGCAGCGCCTGCAACCAAAAGAAAACCGACAAACTAGACCCGCGCTTCCGCCGTCACTTTGACCTTTGATATTTAACAGTATTAGGACTTACACACCGGACTCCAGAAACCGGGTTTTTTTACGAAAATACTTCGTTGCAAACCACAGATTTAGTAAAAAACCCGGTTTCTTCGATCGAAATGCGTCCCGGACTAAATTATTCATCTCTCTCTTCTCTTCCTCTGCGTACTCTGTGCCCTCTGCGGTTAAAAAATCCTACCATCTATAATACCGATAAGGATCATCCCCCTTCTCAAAATCCGTTCTGTAATCCCAGTGATAAAACTCCCGACTCGAACCGCTAAACACAGATCCATCCGCCTTAAAACTAGCCCCTAAATTAGCCAAAATCTGAGCATTTGCCCTGGTTTGCCGCCAGCGAGTAAAACGCAAATAAGTCTTAGTATCAGCATTCAAACTATCCGGTTCAATCTGAGAAAAAATCGCCACACCCTTGCCAACTTTGACCCGACTTAACAAACCGTCAGCACCGACTTCTCCCCCAGACTTAATCAACCAAGTATCATAAAAAGAGCGCGATCGCAAATCTGAGGCACTAACCCCCTTCACCTCATCCCAACTCGGAACCGCCAGCGAACCCCCAAAATCCTGCGCTTGCTGCAAACCCACGCCCAAACCCGCAGCAGGCACTTGACGCGGCAAGAAAAACGCCTTCCCACCAGCATTCAAATAACCGCGCAAATCTGCATCTTTCAGATTCGATTCTCTCCCCACAATCACCAAACCAACATCATTAGAAAGCGAACTAGCGCGCTGATAAATTACCCCCAAACTGTCCAACTTTTGGGCATCTTCATCTCCCCCAATTAAAACCACTTGTTCCGGCTTTCCAAGTACCGGAGAATTCATGCCGTAACTCACAATTTGTTGCACTAACTGCGCCGCCCCAGCATCGACAGAATAATGGTCTTCCAAATCCAACTCGTTTAAAATCAGCCGCCCTTTTCCGTAATCCAATTCCATCAGCGGCGAATAAGCTAAATCAAACTCAGATTCCAAAATGGGGCGCCAACCGCTGCGGTGCGGCTTCTCAATAGAAGCGCTACTGACACCGCCGCGATTTCCCCAACGCCAGCCGTACCAATGTTTATTTGCCTGAGTCAAATTAGGGCCAGTTTGGATCGTATTTGGATAAGCTTCAAGCAGCGTGCTTTCCCCCACCCAATCCCGCAAATCTTCACTGTCTAAACCGCTAATTGCGGGATGGCTGCTGTCAACTGGATAAGCGCGGCGGCTGACATGGCCGGCAACCCGGAAACCCGTATTCTCCAGCCATTCCCGGCGCTGAGGAAACACAATGGCTTTGCCGCCGTTTTGCACAAAACTTTCTACACTTCCCGGCAAATTTTCCCCGCTAGAAAATGCTTCCCTACCGATAATTAATAGCGAGGAGACTTGCGAACCATTCCACGGTACAAGCTGATAACCTAATTGTTTTAACATTGCCGATGTTTTGCCCGCTGGATCGAAAATTGTCACCGAATCTTTGATGTTGGATTGTTTGGGAAAAACGCGGAAAGCAAATGTATCAGAATGCGATCGCTCGCCCACTCGCGCAGTCAAGCGAATTTCGCCGTCAGCCTTGCTAGAAATGGTATTTGGCAATTTTACGTCTATTGGGAAAAACAGCGTTCCTGCCGCCTCAATCCTGCCTTTTCTATCGCCTTTTTTTACTTCTTTACCCCCCACCAAAACCCGCCAATTAAACGAAAATTCTTGCGCCGTCCGCGTATCGTTAATTAACACTACTTGCTTGGCCAGTTTTCCGCCCACAAATAAATTGTGATCTTTCGCAGTAAAAACCGGGCTAGCACCAGCAATCCAAGCCAAAGTCGAGCTATTATTATTCATAATTGCCTCGCCCCCAGGATGAACCGTATAAGCTTCTGGCTGGTAATAATTCAAAAGATTATTCGATACTTGCTTCAAATAAACTCCCCGGCGGCCCGGTTGAAATGCCCCAATATCCACCTTTTTTCTGCCAGCTTCGGAAACTTCCCAACCATGTCCGTCATTCCAAGGAATCATCCCCCCAGACATTCCAAAAGTCCGCCAACTCCGCCAA
Source organism: Microcoleus sp. B13-B6 (assembly GCF_036705405.1). NCBI lineage: Bacteria > Bacillati > Cyanobacteriota > Cyanophyceae > Oscillatoriales > Microcoleaceae > Microcoleus > Microcoleus sp. B13-B6. The sequence goes on along the minus strand of NZ_JAUBUJ010000001.1, from coordinate 102,139 downwards.
GTATTTGTACTGAATAACTGCTGCAACTTTTGAAAAGCTGGTGCAAAATCTAACTCGTTTTTAAAATGCCAGCTTTGATATTCCTGACCCTTGACAAATTGCTGGCGAATTGTAGTTTTATAAGCGGCAGTTTCCAACTCGTAAGCCTGCTTGCCAAAATAAATTGCCGCAAACTCAGTCATCCAAGGTTCGCTGAGAATTGCCTGACCAAAACCTTTGCGGCCCCGCATCATCGTTGCGTGCAGAGGAGTGCCAAACTCGACTGCCATGTAGGGCTTTTCCCCGGTTTTGCTCCACTCAGAAATCCACTCTTCCCGTTCTTGCAAGGGAATCATATTTAAATAAGAATTCAGCGCATAAACATCGCCGAACTGTGCGCCTTGGTGTACCATTACAGGTCTGGTGGGGTCAGCGGATTTAATCGTCGCTATAGCGTCATTTCCTAGGGGAGTGTTGACCCGCAAACGCTCGTTGTCCGGCGGACTGAGAGTTCCTTCTACTTTAGTTTGGCCGATGCGACGGGGATTTTGGTCGTCACCGTTGCCGAAAAAATTAGGACTTGTCGCCCACATTAATACTGATGGATGATTGCGGTAGCGGCGCATTTCAGTCACCATTCGGTCTTTCCAGCGGTTTTTCCACAGGGGGTTCTTCCACTTGCCGTTCCAAGCGATAGGACGAATGTCTAAGGCGGGAGCCATAATTGGAAAACCTTTGAGGTCTGCTCTTTCCGAAAATAACTCTCGGAAGTGCCACTTACCCCGTTCGTCGTGATTCCAAGGCCACATTTCTGTTATGTTAAAACCTGCTTTTACGTAGCCATCAATTAGCCTGTCAGCAACTTCAACTGTCCCGGTTTGCCAAGACTCCGAGTGCAAGTTTGGTCGCAGCCGCAATTCGGTTCCGTTTAAGAAAAATTTGCGCCCTTCTATCCAAAATTCGCGGAAGCCAAAAGGTTGGTCGTATTGCGTGTCAATGCCGCTGCCTTTTACTTCTAATTTCAGGGTGTAAAGGTTTGGTTGCCCGACATCCCAAAGACGGGGATTTGACCAATTCCACTGAACTTGTACGGTTTGAATGGGTTTAGCTTGAACCTTGGCAGTGCCTGTAAATTTTTGTTCTACTTTGCCTTTTTCGTCGAGCATTTGCGCGATTATTTCTACTTGACCGCTTTGGGCAACGTCTTTGAGTTCTACATCTAATTTAACTTGCTTCTTTCGGGTGGAAGTTTGGACGAATACGTCCCTAATTAACGGGCCTGGGGGAAGGATCAGAAGCCTTACCTCGCCGATGATTCCCCGCGATTCCAATTTGGATTTTTCTGTGTATATTTCTGTGGGGCCCATGATGACGGCTTTTTCCTTTTCATCAGATACTGCGACCACTAAAATAGATAGGGTGTTTTGACCGGGTTTTGCTGCTTTGGTAATTTCAATAGTGCCGTAGGGCCAGGGTATTTGACCGCAGTTAATGCCGTTGACAAAGATGACTGCATCGGTGCTGACTCTGGCTAAGTCGAGAAAAATTCGGCGGTTTGTCCAGTCGCCGGGAATGTCTATATTTCTCTGATACCAAGCTTTTGATAGTTGTTTACTGTTGAAGTTTTCCCAATCTTTGCCGCTGCCGCGAGTGATGATTCCGGGTACGGATTGGTGGTTTTCTTTTTGCCAGTCTCCCGGCACCCAGATGGAACCCCAATTTGGAGAGACGGGGGGGTTTTGGGGGTTGCCAACTGCGGGGACAAATTGCCAAGTTCCGTTAAGATAGATTTGGGATCGTTTGTTGTCGATCGCCCCGGCGGCCGCGGTGGTAAGATTGGGGAAGCCGATCGATATCGCTGAGCTGCTGGCGAAGTCGGGATTTTGAAGCGCGTAACCGACGAATCCAAAGAGGGTGGCGGCTGCGAAAAATAATCCGATAATTTTGGCCAGCTTGTGATTCACTCGCTTATTTCTCCCAGAAATTAGATAATCTAATTTGTCCCTGGCTCTATGATAGCAGTTGATTCAGCAGAAATCCCCCTCCCAATCTGCCTCTGGGAAGATGGCACAGAGCAGACAAATGTGGTTTTGTATAGAAAAAATAAATACTTAGTTTTAACTAAGTTTTAACAAGGTTGTTTCATCGACATAAGCAATAGTGCGATCGCGCCATCGCTACAGGTCAACAAAAATGAGCCAGTTTGAGGTCTTGCCCTTACCCATTAAATCTTACAGTATTGCTACATTTAGTGCCGGCACGGCTTTACTGCTGACAACTCTGTTACTGTTTTCCTTCCAGGCAGGTTCTGCAATCTTACTTTTGGCTGCTGCAATGATTATCGCTTGGTATGCTGGCTTAAAGTCCGCCGAACAAGAATTAGAAATAGAACGTAATATTATTTACCAAGTAATTGACACGACAGCTTGCTTGATTGTAGTTCTCGACAGCCAAGGACGGATTGTCCGCTTTAACCAAGCTTGCGAAAAAACTACAGGCTACTCGACAGCAGAAGTAATTAATAAATATGTTTGGGATTTGTTCTTAATTCCCGAAGAAATAGATCCAGTTAAAACAATTTTTACCCAGCTAAAAGTCGAACATTTTAACAGCGAATATCAAAACTATTGGCGCACTAAAAACGGCTCTAAGCGCTTAATTTCTTGGTCGAATACTGTGACGACCAATAGCGATGGTTTGGTAGAATATGTGATAGGAACAGGCATTGATATTACCGATCGCCAAGAAGCAGAAATAGCCCTGGCTTTATCCTACACCAAACTAGAAAGCCGCGTCAAACAGCGGACAGCAGAACTGACAGTAGCTAAAGAAGCGCTGCAAGCTCAAGAAGAACGATTTCGCTGTTTAAGTTCCTGTTCGCCGGTTGGCATTTTTATGGCAGATTTTGAGGGGCGCTACACCTATGCAAACCCACGCTGTCAGGCTATTTGCGGCTTGAGTTTGACAGAACTTTTAGGAGACGGTTGGGAGAAGTGCATTCACCCGGAAGACTGCGATCGCGTATTGAGCCGATGGCTGGATTATACTCGGCAAGGTGGGGAATATGCGATCGAGTATCGCCTGCAAACACCAGAAGGGATTGTGCGCTGGATTAACGTTTGTTCATCGCCGATGTTTTCCGACTCCGGCGAACTCATCGGATATGTGGGCACGGTGAGAGATGTCACGGAAAGACAACAAGCGCAAGCAGCTTTGGCAAACAGCGAACAGCAACTGAGAACGCTGCTAGAAAATACGCCAGATATCATTATCCGCACTGACAAAAATCTGCGTTATATTTATGTCAATCAAGCAGTTGAAAGAAGCCAAGGAAAACCAATTTCATTCTTCCTCGGTAAAACCAGTCAAGAAATAGGAATACCGCCGGAACAGTGCCAGATGTGGGATGAAACCCTGCACAAAGTGTTAGAAACAGGTCAAGAAGAAATTATCGAATTTCAGGCTTTATCAATCAACGGCATCCGAAGTTATCAATCCCGCGTAGTTCCAGAATTTGACAAAAATGGCGTACCAGAATCAGCCTTAATTGTCGCCCGCGATATCACAGAAATAAAACTTGCCGAAACTCAAAGATTGCAGTTAACAATCGAGCAAACAGCAAGGGAAAAAGCGGAAAGAGAACAGCAGCGCTCGGCATTTTTAGCTGAAGTCAGCAAAATGCTGGCTGATGCGTTTGACGGGGAAACGGTGCTGCAAAAGGTAGCAGAATTAGCAGTAAATTCGATCGCCGACGGGTGCTGCATTCATTTGACCGAAACGGGGTCAAAAGTGCGTCTAGTCGCTGTGGCTCACGCAGAACCCTCTATGGTTGAGACTATTAATAACTTCAGCATCCGAAGTTCGATCGCCGACAATGCTGTTAACGGCTATCCCGTGGTAATCCGCAGCGGAAAATCCGAATTAATTGCCGAAGTGGATGAGGAAATTTTAGCAGCACTCGCCGAAAATGCAGCAGAAAAGGAAAAATTGCGCTCGCTCAATATCGGATCTCACGCTTGCGTACCGCTGAGAGCTCGCGGGCGGGTAATGGGTTCCATCACTTGCTTTACCTCAAAGTTGGGCCGCCGGTACAGTGCAGAAGACTTGGCAATACTAGAAGATTTAGCATACCGCGTGGCGATCGCCCTCGACAACGCCAGACTTTACACTGAAGCGCAACAAGCACTATCTCAAACATCGCAATCCTTCGCCTTAATTGACTCGCTATTAGAAGCATCTCCCCTAGCGATTTGCTTTATGGATCGCGAAATGCGCTTCATCCGTATCAATCAAGTATTAGCAGAACTCAACGGTTTGCCGATAGAACAGCATCTCGGCCAAGACTTCCGCCAATTGTTGCCAGAACATGCAGCCAAATTTGCGCCGATAATTCAGCAAGTTTTAGAAACGGGCCAGCCTGTTTTAAACTTAGAAATGAGCGGCGAACCTGATGGGAAACCGGGATATTTCGGTTACTGGCTAGCCAACTACTACCCAGTGAAAAATGAAAGGGGAGAAATAATCGGAGCCGGCCTAATTATCACAGATATTACCGCAGCAAAACAAACAGAATTAGCTTTGCGGGAAAGCGAAATGCGCTTCCGCAGTGTGGTAGAATCTAACATGATCGGCATCGGTTTCTGGGAGGCCAACGGCGAAGTTACTGACGCTAACGACGCCTTGCTGGAAATGATCGGATATACGAGGGAAGACTTAGTTTCGGGAAATATCCGCTGGCTCGAACTCACCGCGCCGGAATATCTAGAACTCGATCGCGTCGCCCTCGCGCAAGTCGAAGCATCAGGAAGTTGCGCGCCTTTTGAAAAAGAATATCTCCGCAAAGACGGCACGCGCTTCCCCGTTTTAGTCGGCGGCGGAAACTTCCAAGGATGCCAAGACAAAGGAGCATTCTTCGTACTCGATATCACCGATCGCAAACAAGCCCAAAACCAACTTCGAGAAAACGAAATACGCATTCGCCGCCAACTAGCAGAACTCGACTTAGTTTACAACACCACACCAGTCGGGCTGTGCTTTGTCGATACCAATTTGCGCTACATCCGCCTCAACGAATGCCTCGCTGCGATCAACGGCCGATCGATCGCAGATCACATCGGGCGCACCGCTAGAGAAGTAATTCCCGAAATGGCCGATATGGTAGAGCGGATTTACCGCCAAGTGCTGGCGACGCAAACCCCCGTGCTCGACTTGGAAGTTAAGGCCGAAACCAAGCAACTGCCAGGAGTTTTGCGGGATTGGCAAATCAGCTTTTACCCCGTGATCGATGAATCAGGAACGCTGCTGGGAGTCAGCACTGTGGTAGCCGAAATCACCGATCGCAACCAAGCAAAACGAGTAATACAGCAAAGCGAAGCCATATTCCGGCGGCTGTTGGAGTCAAATATTTTCGGAGTCGCGATCGGCGATTTTAGCGGCCGCATCGCCTACGCCAACCAATCCCTGCTCAACATGGTCGGCTACAACCGCTCAGACTGGCTCTCCGGTCAGATGCGGTGGGACAGAATGACCCCCCCCGAATACCTGCACCTGGACGCCTTAGCGGCCCAAGAACTGCGGACTAAGGGAGTCGCAACTCCTTTCAAGAAAGAGTACATCCGCAAAGATGGCAGCCGCGTGCCGATTCTGATGGGCGGAACCACTCTGTGCCCGGACGATCGCGAACCAGAGACGATCGTCGCATTCTACATCGACTTGACCGAGATATCGCGGGTGGAAGCAGAACTCAAACACAATCAAGAACGGCTGCAAATCGCTCAGCAAGCAGGCAAAATCGGAACTTTTGAATGGAACGTCCAAACCAACGAGATCGCGTCTACACCGGAATTAGAGGCTTTGTACGGGCTGCCGGCCGACGGTATCGACAGCTATGAAAGTTGGGCCCAAATGGTGCATCCAGACGATCGCGCTGTTACCGAACAGCAGGTGCAAGCTGCGGGGGCTTCCGGGGAGGAATTAAACATAGAGTTCCGCATCTGCCGCCCCGACAAAAGCGTGGGCTGGATTGCTTGCAGGGCTAAGGTATTTCCCGACGATCGGGGTTTGCCTTTGCGAATGATCGGGGTGAACGTCGATATCAGCGATCGCAAAGAAGCAGAAGCAGCGCGATCGCACATCCATCAAACTTTAGAAGCTTTGATTGAGGCTTGTCCCCTAGCAATTACCGTTTTGGACTGCGACGACGGCACTGTGAAAATGTGGAACCCAGCAGCCGAGAGGATTTTTGGCTGGCATGAATCAGAAGCGGTAGGTCAATTTGTGCCCTGCGTTCCCGCAGACAAGCGGGAGGAATTCATGGCTAATTTGAAAAGAATTCGCGAAGGAAAGGCGATCGCCGGCATGGAAACCCACCGCCAAAGGAAAGACGGCAGCTCGATCGACATCAGTTTGTGGGCAACTCCAGTCCGCGACAGCAACGGCAATATCAACTGTATGTCGATCATCGCCGACATCAGCGATCGCAAGCAAGTCGAGGCCCAACGCGCTCAGTTGCTCGATCGCGAACAAGCCGCGCGGGCGGAAGCAGAAGCTATCAGTCGCCGGAAAGACGAGTTTCTAGACTCTCTTTCCCACGAATTGCGAACGCCTTTAAATGTGATTCATGGGTGGGCACAGGTCCTGCGCGCCCACCCCTACAACGAAGATAAATTAGCTTCGGGTTTGGAAGCCATTGAGCGTCAGTCGAAGGTGCAAAGCCAGCTAGTGGAAGATTTGCTTGACGTTTCCCGGATTATTCAAGGCAAGCTGATCCTGAAACCCGGCTGGTTCTACATGGTAAAGACGATCGAGGCGGCTCATAATTCAGTTCGTTTGGCAGCCGAGGCCAAGTCTGTCACCGTTTCGTTAGAACTTGACCCCTCAGTCAGCTTGATGTGGGGCGATGCTCAGAGGTTGCAGCAGGTAGTGTGGAATTTGCTGACTAACGCCGTCAAGTTTACGCCTTCGGGGGGAAATGTGCAAGTGCGCTTGTCTGCGGTGGCTGTTAGCGATTCCTCATCACCCAATTACGTGCAAATTACTGTCAGCGATACCGGAAAGGGCATTCCTGCTGAGTTTTTGCCCTTTGTGTTCGATCGCTTCCGACAAGCAGACGGCTCGAAAACTAGGGCTGACAGCGGTTTGGGACTGGGATTGGCGATCGTCGAGCACTTGGTGCAACTCCACGGGGGCACTGTGACTGCGGAAAGCCCCGGTAAAGACCAGGGTGCGACATTTACGGTGACACTGCCACTCAAACAGCCTCGGAGTAAGAAGGGGCACTTGAGATGAGTCGCCGCCGGATATTTTAGTTAGTGATATCGCTATGCCCGTTGAGGACGGCTACTCGCTGATCCGCAAAGTGCGATCGTCCGCATCCGACAAAATCAAGCGCTTGCCGGCCGTGGCGCTGACAGCTTATGCTAGCGAAGAAGACCGCGATCGGGCGATCGCCGCTGGTTACAACTCACATCTTGCACCATTCTCGCTTAACAGGCAAGATGCCTGTTCCACAAGAAAATTCACTCTTTGTGGAACAGGCATCTTGCCTGTTCCTAGACAAGTAATTGAGAATGGTGCAAGATGTGAGTTACAACGAACACTTAACAAAGCCGATCGAACCCGTTCTCTTCGCCACCGTTTTAGCCAAGTTAACAAATTTGCATTAGGGCGATCCGCGAGATACTGCAAACTCTGACTGCTGTATACTAAACAACAAAGAGTGTGAGAGTGAAGGAGCAAAGATTATTCCTACAGCAGCGCAGTTACTCAAATGCTTTGTAGTTTGCTACGAGTTAACAAATATGTATCAGCCTATCTACATAGTGCGGCTCGATGAACGCACAAATAACGTCTACATTTTGGCTGGTGAAACTATCGAAATAGAGATTTATCCTAACGGGCAATGGAGATCCTCTGATGAACCGACCTAATTTTCAAACTATGAGCAGAAAGGAATTGCGAGCTTACGTACTTGCTCACCGAGAAGATAATGAGGCTTTCTATGCTTTTGTCGATCGGCTGCATGAATCTGTAGCCGTAACAGAGGCAGCAGTTGTTAAATGGTTGCACTTCCAGCACCCGAATCAAACTATTAATAAACTTCCCGAAAGCTACTCTAGCTGGGCTTTGACAGATTCAGAGGGAAATCAAACAGAAGTTAAAATTCAAAATATGGGCAGTTCTCTGCCAACCAATAAGCCATTTATAGAGCTTTTAATTAACGACATGATTGCCGAGAGACACAAAGAAATTAGAAAAGTTATCACAGTTTTTGTAAGTAAAAATGAATCAAATGCCAAACAGCTAGAAACAGAACTGACAGAAGCAAATTTTGACAGCAGGGCCCAATCTTCGCTGGTAGTTGGCTATATTGAACCCGGAGGAACATTTCAGAGCCTGTAGGGCGCGCCAATTGCCGGGGGTAAAGGCAGACTATAGCAGTTAAAATACGATCGCCAGCACAATTGGTTCACACCCATGCCCATTTATCACTTCAACCGCCTAACCGCCAAATTTTTTAGCAAGCTGCCGCTGCGAACGGTTCTGATTGTGCCGTTTGTTTTGCAAACGGTAAGTGTAGTTGGGCTAGTGGGCTTTCTTTCTTTCAAAAGTGGTCAGGAATCAGTCGAGGATGTAGCGCATCAGTTAATCGAACAAGTAGGAGAACGTACCCGCGATCGCCTCACGGATAATGATGGGCCCTCGGCAATCAATACCTTTCTGGCTAGGCTGCAATTCTCGGCTTCAGGACAAGCTTTTATTATGGATCGATCGGGCAATCTGATTGCCACATCCACACTAGAAACACCCTTGGTGACGCCAGCCAAAAAGCAACCGACGCCATTGCTAGCCACCAACAGCAAGGATGCGCCAACGCGAGATATTGCTCGACAACTGGCCAACCGATTTGGCAACTTCCGCACGCTGCAAACAACCCAGCGATTTACCTTGGCGAACAAGGGCGATAGGCAGTTTGTCCGTGTCACTCCCTATCGAGATTTCCGTGGCTTGGATTGGTTGATTGTGGTGGTGGTGCCAGAGTCGGATTTCATGGCTCGCATTCAAGCAAATACGCGCAACACATTGTGGTTATTGATTGGTACACTGCCGCTGGCGATCGCGATCGGATTGTTGACTTCCCGTTGGGTAACAAAGCCAATTATGCGTTTGAATACGGCAGCCAAAAATGTTGCCAAAGGAAAATGGGAGCAACCTTTAGAAAATAAACGCTTGGATGAAGTCGGAGAACTCGCCAATTCCTTCAATTTTATGGCCGCGCAACTGCAACAGGCTTTTGCAGACCAAAAATCTTTAAATGAAGCTTTAGCGCAAAGAGAGAGCCAACTCAAGCAATTTATCGAAGCCATACCTGCAGGAGTATCTATCCACGATGCCTCCGGTAAAGTCGTGTACTTCAACGAAACTGCCAAGTATTGGCTCGGCGTAGAAACTATCCCCGATTCGACTTTAGAAGAAGCAGTAGAAGTTTATCAAATCTATCGCCAAAACCAGCTTTATCCCACTGAAGAACTGCCCGCATTCCGAGCACTGCGCGGGGAAACGGTATTCCTTGAAGATGTAGAACTTTATCGAGATGGGAAATTTATTCCTTTTGAGGTGCGCGCCACACCAATTTTCGACGAAGGCAGAAACATTATTTATGCCATCACTGCTTTTTCTAACATCGCACAGCGCAAACAAGCTGAAAAAATATTAACTGACTACAATCGCACTTTAGAAGCCGAAGTGGTCGAACGTACCTGCGCCTTAGCTCGTGCGAACGAACTATTACAATCTGAAATTGCCGAGCGCAAATTGCTCGAACAAAAACTTTCCACTTCTACTGAGCAAGTTGTGAAAATATTTGAGTCAATTACAGATATTGTATTGATTTTTGATATTCAAGAAGAAACTATCCAAATTATACCCACCAAGGGAATTTTTCAATACAACTATCAGACGAATCAGATCGACTCCATCATCGAACAATTTTTTCATGAGCCAAGAGAGGAGATTTATTTTGCTCGAGTTCGACAGGCATTGGAAACCCAACAAACTATTAGTTTTGATTACAGTCTGCCGATTAATAACCAAGAAGTTTGGTTTGCTGCTAAAATTTCGCCACTGTCGGATAGCTCTGCTGTTTGGGTAGCGCGCGACATTAGCGATCGCCAGTTAGCCGAATCCCGACTGCTGGAAGCCCAAAAAATTGCCCGTATTGGCAGTTGGGAATACGATATCGCCACAGAAACAACCACTTGGAGTCAAGAACTATATCGCATTTATGAACTCGATCCGACTCAAAAACCGCTGCCAAACGAACAATTAATCGAGCGCTTTCATCCAGAAGATCGATCGCGCTATCTGACAATGGTGCGCGATCGAGCTATGTCGGGGCAAAGCTTTGAAATTGATCTGCGGCTGCTCCGAAGAGATGGCTCGATCGGTTACATTGAAGTTCGAGGGAAACCTGTTTATGATGAAAAAGGGCATTTGCTCCGTTTGTTCGGCACTGTCTTGGATATTAGCGATCGCAAACAAGCCGAGTCAGCTTTGCGAGAAAGCGCCCAGGGAGAACAAGCCATCGCCCGATCGATCGATCGCATCCGTCAATCCTTAGATATTGACACAATATTCAAAACCACAACATTTGAACTGCGACAAACCCTAAAATGCGATCGAGTCGGTATCTATCGCTTTAATCCTGATTGGAGTGGGGAATTTGTTGCCGAGTCAATGGCTGCGGGCTGGATATCTCTGATGCAACAACCCGACGATTTTAATGTGCCAAACAATCTCGTCGAAGACTCTCGCTGTACCGTGAAAACTATGCAAGCCTCCGGTGAACCAGTGCTGGATACCTATCTACAAAGAAATCAAGGTGGTATGTATGCTAGAGGCGTTCCTTACCGCATAATTGAAGACATATACACCGCTGGGTTGAGTCCTTGTTACCTAGAACTGTTAGAGCAATTTCAAGCTAGAGCCTACGTTATTTTTCCCATATTTTGCGGCAGTAAACTTTGGGGTTTGCTCGCCAGCTATCAAAATTCTGCACCCCGCAGTTGGCGCGAAGCAGAAATCAATATTGGGCTGCAAATTAGCACTCAACTAGGAGTCGCCTTACAACAAGCTCAATTGCTCGAAGCCACTCAACAGCAAGCAGTACAGCTTCAACAAGCTGCCTGGGCTGCAGAAGCCGCCAACCTTGCCAAAAGCACTTTCCTGGCAAATATGAGCCACGAACTTCGCACCCCGCTAAACGCAATTCTGGGATTCTCCCAATTGATGCAGCGCTCTACCAACCTCACTCGCGAACAACAGGAAAATATCCGTATCATCAACCGCAGCGGAGAACACTTGCTAGCTCTGATCAATCAAATATTAGATTTAGCCAAAATAGAGGCGGGACGCATTACAATCAACCCAACAAAATTTCAATTAAGCAGCCTGTTGAACGATCTAGCAGAGATGTTTCAGCTCCAGGCAAAGGAGCGACAATTGCAGTTAATATTTGACTGCTCTAGCGAAACTCCTGAGTACGTGCAAACAGATCAAATGAAGTTGCGCCAAGTTTTAATTAATCTGCTTTCTAACGCCATTAAGTTTACTAAACAAGGAGTAATTTGGTTAAGAGTAAGTGCATTTATAGACCGTGGAAATCAGGATTTACCAATCAGTAATTACCAATTACATTTTGAAATAGAAGACACGGGTGCCGGCATAGCTGCTGATGAGTTAGATAAGCTTTTTCAAGCCTTTGTGCAAACCAAAACAGGAACAAAATCTCAGCAAGGAACAGGCTTGGGGCTGGCTATCAGCCAACAGTTTGTCAAGCTGATGGGCGGCGTGATTACTGTACGCAGTGAAGTTGGACGCGGCACCACCTTCGCGTTTGATATCCCCGTCAGCGCCGTTGATGCCCCGGCGACTCAACCCGTACAGCCACCGCGTCGGGTGATAGCCCTCGAACGCAATCAGCCACGCTATCGTATTTTGATTGTGGACGATCGAGCCGAAAACCGGCAACTGCTGATCAAACTCCTCGCTGCCTTTAACTTTGAACTCGAAGAAGCCTGCAACGGCATGGAAGCTATTGAAATGTGGTCGAGTTTTGAGCCACACTTAATTTTTATGGATATGTGGATGCCCGTGATGGATGGACATGAAGCTACCAAACGCATTAAAGCCACCCTTAAAGGTCAAGCTACGGCAATTATTGCCGTGAGTGCCGGTAACGCCGAGGAAGCGCAAACCGTTACTGTCTCAGATGATTGCGATGACTTTATTCACAAACCCTTTCGAGATACAGAAATTTTTGCCACCCTCCACAAACATCTGGGAGTGCGTTACATTTACGATGAACCGGAGAGTGTTCCCGAGTCAACTCAAATCGAGCCTCCGACTCCAGAGACTCTGGCAGCTTTACCCGCAGATTGGCTGGCAGCTTTAGAGAAAGCCACAATTGAGTGCGATTTAGAGTTAATTCTGATCCAAATTGAGCAAATTCGCGATCGCAATGACGCTTTAGCTAGCGCCCTAGCCGCATTGGCTAACGAGTTTCAGTTCAATCAAATACTAGCGCTCATCCATCCCGAAACGAAATAGGAATGATATTACAGCAGATAGCAGGTTTATGAAGTACACCCCAAATATATCTTATATATCTATCCCCCCGTAGGGACACCGCACCGTGCCCATTGGTGTCCATTTAAGGTAAAACCAATAGTCCCACAGGGATTGAAACTCCTGCCTCAAAGCGAAAGTCTTCGCTATGAGGACTTAGAAGAAGAATTTTTAAACTCATTAGTCGTCTTTGAGAGGACTTTCGCTATAAGCCCCGTGGAATTCATTCCCGCTAAGGACTGCCGGGTAGGCGGAAGGACTGGCGGACAAAAAGCTTAAGTTAACACCTATGGGCACGGTGCGGTGTCCCTACTTCATAAACCTGGGATACTACAAACCTATAAAGGTTATTTAACCAAACTAGATATGAATTACGAACCAACTCCCGTCTTAAAAGGGAATATTTTAATTGTTGATGATATTCCGACTAATTTGCAACTTTTAGCTCAAATACTCTCGCAGCAAGGGTACAAAACACGCACCGCACCCGACGGCCAACTAGCGCTACGGTCGATCGAGTTAACTCCTCCTGACTTAATTTTGCTCGACATCATGATGCCCGGTATGGACGGCTACCAAGTCTGCCAAGCCTTGAAAAATTCTCCCAAAACCAAGGACATTCCAATTATTTTTATCAGTGCTTTGAATGAAGTATTAGATAAAGTCAAAGCCTTTGAAGTTGGTGGTATAGATTATATCACAAAACCGTTTCACGAACAAGAAGTTCTCGCCCGCGTCTCAAACCAACTCGTGCAGCGGCAGTTGTTCCAGCAAACACAATCCTACGCCAACCAACTCGAACAAACCGTAACTGAACTAAAGAAAACTCAAGCTCAGTTAATACAGAAGGAAAAAATGGCTTCTTTAGGTCAGCTAGCTGCTGGAATTGCTCACGAAATCAACAATCCCGTCAGCTTTATCTACGGTAATATTGCTCTCGCGGCGGACTATACACGAGATTTGCTTCGCCTCGTCGAATTGTACCGACATTACTACCCCCACCCCGTTGCAGAAATTATCGGCGAATTGGACGAGATTCAACCCGAATTCATCGCAGAGGATTATCCAAAACTGCTGAATTCGATGACAGAGGGTGCTTCTCGGATTAGCGAAATTGTGATGTCTTTGCGGAAATTCACCCGCCTTGGCGAACAAAAGTACAAGCCAGTGGATATCCATGAAGGCATTGACAATACTTTAGTTATTTTGCAGCACCGGCTGAAGGGAACAAACAAAGCTGGTGAGATAGAGGTCATTAAAGACTACAGCCAACTGCCAAGAGTCACCTGTTACGCCAGTGAGTTAAATCAGGTGTTCATGAACCTGCTAAGTAATGCTATTGATGCCCTGGAAACTCAACCGTCTCCCCGAAAAATTCTCATCAGCACTTCACTAAGTTGTGAGTCAGAAGCGGCCCTGCACAATCAAGATTCAAAATTAGCCATTCACAATTATAAATCCGTTGTTATTCACATTGCCGATAACGGTTGTGGGATGAGTGAGGAAGTGCGCCACCAGATATTTGACCCATTTTTTACAACGAAGCCTGTAGGCCGTGGTATTGGATTAGGGTTGGCAATCAGTCACGATATTGTAGTGGAAAAACATCGAGGTCAAATCAGTTGTATTTCAGCTCCGGGCCGAGGAACCAAGTTAATTGTGCAGATTCCGATATCTGTTAAATTTTAATAACTTTTAAAATGTTAAAATTTAACAGACCCAGAGGATATATCAGATAGATTGTACGCAAGCATCTGTTTAAGGTAAAACCGATAATCCGTCAGTCCGTCAGGGGTTGAAACCCCTGCCTCAAAGCGAAAGTCCTCTAAAAGAGGACTGAATAATTTATTAGTCCTCTTTTAGAGGACTTTTGCTATTAGACAGGGAATTCATTCCCTGGCGGACTGCCGGGTGAGCGGGAGGACTGGCGGACTAAAATCTTAAGTTGAGACTAATGGGCGCGGCGCCGTCTCGAAAGCTGTGGGTAATATTAATTACCATGCTACGGGATTTGATAGAAGTCCTCATTACAAACCGGGGCTGATTGTGGGGAATTGACCAGAGAGCGTATTTACTTTAAATCCAACAATCCGCTCGTTTTCAGCTTGGGATTAAACCGGATTTCTTCAGTTACGCCGCGAGCTTTCAGCAGCGCGAAAATTTCATTTTCCACGCGCCGCGCGACATTTTTCAACAATTTATCTTTGGCAATTTCATCGGCGAAGATACCTTCATAATTTGCCGTTTCTTGGGCAGTCATCACTGTTTTGGTGTCGATGGGATCGTTCCACTTGGCCGCATCGGCACCGTTACCTTGGGGTTGGGAACCGTTTTCGGCAATCCAACTTTCTCTAATGCTTTCTAGGATAGTGCGGCTGGGCTTGTCAATAGTTTGGACTTTCAGCCAGTAGCAATATTGGGTTTGGCGTACCAAATGCTGTTTGAGGCTGAGGTAAATGTCGCGAGAATAGCCGACAAATTGCAGGACTTTCTCGCTGTCAAAAATCGCGTAAACGCCGATTTTTCCCTGGAGAAAATCGGGCAATTTCCCCTCGGAGTCTATGTAGGGAATGAATTCTAAGCTGGCGAGAGATTGAATGTCTTCTGTCATCCGATTTTAGATTTTAGATTTTAGATTTTAGATTAAACCACAGATTAACCAGCCTTTACCTAACTCTTGAAAACTCGATAAATTGCACAGAGGCGGCTGGGTTTAAATATTTTGGCTTGGAACATGAAATTAGGCGGGACGTTGACGATCGCAAAATCGGTCGATTGATGATACTTTTCAAATTCCGCAGGCATTCCCTTGGGCGTCTCGCTGCTGTAAGGGACTGGCTGGAAAAGTAACTCGGCAAACTCAATGCGGGAGCATTGCAATTGTAGCGCTACTTGTTTGACAAAGCTTTCACCGGTTAATAAACCGAACAGTGCAGTTTTAGCATCGGGTTCGAGGACAAAACTGCTATCGTAGCTTTCAATAATCTTAAGACCCATTTTCTGTATACTCCTGACAGACGGCGGTTAACGGTTATCGGTTAAGTGTTTTGAGCGATCGACTTAATCCTGAATTTTACCTGAGACTGAGCGTTTTAAACGCAGAAGGTCAATCGATTTTAGATTTTAGATTTTAGATTTTAGATTAAAGAATTGAAGCATTGACTTGCGCGAGAGAAATTCGGGGGCTCCTTTATCGGATACAGGTTTTTTATTTCTGGACGGATGAATCACGTGGCGGGTATCCTCGATGCTTTCGGTCAATCGATTTTAGATTTTAGATTTTAGAATTGAAGCATTGACCCCACGGATCAAGTCGGGGGCTTGTATCCTGGATGCTTTCGGTCAATAAAAATACCACAATCAGGAAATTTTGACCACTAGCCCTGATTTATTTGCCGATCGCTTTTATCATGTCGGTATCGCCATCTATCCGACTACGATTAAAAGGCTATGCAGAAGATTGAAAAAGCATCATTCCCAGCTTCCAGAAGTACCCCGAACCAGCCGGACTGGCTAGAATTGGTAGAATACGCCTCTGTTGCTGGTTCAGCTATTGGCACGATTGCTGCAGGATTGTCGGGCCAAATTGTCTACGCTGCCGCCCCCTTAACCGCAGCACTCTCCATAAATCTCGCCAATCGCCAGCGTTTCGAGCAACAAATGCAACAAAAGGCAAATTCTGCGATCGCGGAGGTACAGGCCTCCGTAGAACCTCGCTCGCAGCAAGTTCAGATACTACCTGGAGAACCTGCGGAACTCTACACCGCCGTCTCCGACTTGCAGCAAAAACTCCTGGGCTTGGAATCCGGCGTCATCGCCGAGGTACAAGCTGCCGTAGCCTCCCTCGAACGCCAAGCCCAGGCGCTGCCTGCAGATTCTCAGGATTTCCACACGCAACTGTCAGATTTGCAGCAAAAACTCCGCATTTTGGAAAATAGCGCCCTCAGAGAGCATGATTGGGAAAATGTCAACGTCCGATTTTTATTGATGGGCGAACAGTTAACTGAAGTTAAAACTATTACGGCTCAGTTACAGGAGCGATCGAACGAAGTAGACTTGGATCAAATCCAAGGTTCTCTCAAGCAATTGCAGGACTTGCTCGATCGACCCACAATAGACACAGGGATGCTGCAAACCGAGATTCAGAATTTGCAGCAGCAAGTGTCCGAGTTGCAGAGACAAAATCAAGAAATTGTCAAGCCTTATTTGCAGCGTCTGACTCGTGCCGTGAAGAAACTGAGTCAGTAGTCAGTAGTCAGTAGTCAGTAGTCAGTAGTCAGTAGTCATTAGTTAGTAGTCAACTGTCAACTGTCAACTTCAACTGTCAACTGTCATTGTAGCCTTAACCTTGTTCCCAGGCTCTGCCTGGGAATACATACCCGGAGGCTCTGCCTCAATTACCAATTACCCGTTAATAAATTTTTGCCAAGCTTGCCAGAAAACATAAATCGATAACACTGCCAAGAGCGATCGAAAAGCTAAACTAACAATACGATCGGGCAATCTCGGCAAAAACCGCGTACTCACCTGCGCGCCCAACAAACCGCCGCCGCCAAGAATTAACCCCACAACCCACAAAACATTCCCGCGCGCCGCGTGTCCCGCCGTCGCAGAAATTGCCGTGATGACGATGACGCCCAAGCTGGTTTGAATTGCGGTTTTAATGCTTTCTCCTAACAGCAAAATTTGCAGGGGAACCATAATCACGCCGCCACCTACGCCGAACAAACCCGCTAATAAACCCGCCGCACTGCCAGTAGCAATTTTAGCAAAAGTTGGATGGAATATAATATTTGAATTATTGGGTAATTCGTGATTGGTAATTGGTAATTGAGCATTTTCTCCTTGTCCCGCTTGTCCTCCCAGTTCCCCTTGTTCTAGTTCCGCTTTCTTCTTAGCTGTCAGGCGCTTGCGAACTTCAATCAAATAAATATTCAGCCACAGCAACAGCCCAAAAGTAACTAGCACCAAGTAAGGCGGAAATATCGTCGCCCAATAAACACCGATTTGTGCTGTAATGACGGCAGGAAATCCGATGCCGGCGACTTGGCTCAAGCTGAGGTAGCCCATGCGCCAATTCTGGATGCTGCCAGAAATAGCTGTAATGACGATCGACAAACCGCTAGTAGCAACCGCTTCCACGGGAGCGTAATTGAGAGCCACCAACAAAGGCACGAGCACCGTACCGCCGCCGATACCCAAAAATCCAGCTAGAATTCCCGCAAAAATTCCCGCCGCACCCAACATCAATAATTCAGTGATAGTCATTAGTCAGTAGTCAGTAGTCAGTAGTCAGTAGTCAGTAGTCATTAGTCAGTAGTCAGTAGTCATTAGTCATTAGTCAGTAGTCATTAGTCATTAGTCAACAGTGAACAGTCAACAGTCAACAGTCAACAGTCAACAGTCAACAGTCAACAGTCAACAGTCAACAGTCAACAATCAACAATCACCAATCAAATTTTAAGAATCATTAGTCGTGCCGTCCGGCATAATTGCCCGCCTCAAATCTGCATCGCGGAAGTTAGTTCGATTGAGATTAGCATCAATCAAAACCGCTTCCACCAAAACCGCCCCGCTGAAATTAGACCAGCACAGCTTTGCCCGGTACAAATTAGCACCGCTCAAATTAGCTCTTGCCAGCGTTGACCAACTAACATTAGCAACTCTCAAATTAGCATTGCTCAGATTAGCGTCGGTGAGATTAGCTCCAACCATCGTTACTTGGCGCAAGTCTGCACCAGCCAAGTTGGCCCCGCTCACCATCGCCCCGCTGAGAATTGCCTGATTTAGGTTAGCTCTTTCTAAAAGCGACTCGCTGAGGATGGCATTTGTCAGGTTTACCGCTTTGAGAGTTGACCAACTCAAATTTGCCTTCATCAAATTAATGCGAATCATGCTAGCGTCCGTTAAGTTGGCCGCAAACAAATTCGCTTCGGTAAAGTTGGCTTCGGTCAAATTAGCTTCCGTCAAATTAGCCTTAGTCATGTTGACTTCTCTGGCCATTGAGCCGCGCAGGTTTGCTCCCATCAGGTTAGCCCCGCTGAGATTGGCACGGCTCAAATCGGTACCGATGAGATTTGCTTCGCTGAGGTTGGCTTCCGTCAAGTCCACCCCTGCCAATTTCACCTCGCGCAAGTTCGCTCCCGTCAGGTTAGCGCCTTTGAGGTTTGCGTCTTGGAAATTCGATCGGGTAAAGTTAGCCTCGCTGAGGTTTACCCCTTTTAAGTCGGCCCCGGCGAGGTTAATTTCTCGAAAATTTCTTTCTCCGGCCGCATATTGCCTCAGAATTCGATCGGCCTCCATGTCATTAGCCTCGCAATTTTTTTTAAACGTTAGAGTGATGGGTGTTACCACATCATCCCAGATAACCACGGTATTCACTCTGCACGCTGTAGTATCTGTAGAATTTTTCCCTTGCTTTCCGGACACTGCTGTGCCACTGCCTCCTAAAAGGTCTGACAAATATCAAAGCTTCTGAGAAAATCAACAATAGGGTAAAACTCTCGGCGCTCGGCACTGAGTCAGTCGATTTTAGATTTTAGATTTTAGATTTGCTCCACAGATTCATCTGGGAGCCGGAACTTTGGTCTAAAATTATGGGCTCACCACGACGATTATCGGAAACTTGTATTCGTTTTTGGGCGAGCTGGCAGTTGACAACTGACAACTGTCAACTGTCAACTGTCAACTATCAACTGTCAACAGAGAAAGGAAATTTTAAAATGCCTGAAAATTTGAGAAGCCAAGCTGTGACTGGAGGCGTGCAGCGCGCGCCCAACCGAGCAATGCTGCGGGCAGTCGGTTTTGGTGACGGCGATTTCACTAAGCCGATTGTGGGGATTGCCAACGGGTACAGCACGATTACGCCCTGCAATATGGGATTGAACGACCTCGCTTTGCGGGCTATTGCGGGTGCAAGGGAAGCCGGCGCCATGCCACAGATGTTCGGTACGATTACTATCAGCGACGGGATCTCGATGGGAACTCAAGGGATGAAATATTCTCTGGTGTCGAGAGATGTGATTGCGGATTCCATCGAAACTGTTTGCAACGGCCAAAGTATGGACGGGGTGCTGGCTGTCGGCGGTTGCGATAAAAATATGCCGGGGGCGATGATTGCGATCGCCCGCATGAACATTCCTGCTATTTTTGTTTACGGCGGCACGATCAAACCCGGACACCACAACGGACAGGATTTAACCGTTGTCAGCGCTTTTGAAGCCGTCGGCCAATTCAGCGCGGGCAAAATTGACGAAACAGAACTCAATGCAGTCGAACAAAAAGCTTGTCCGGGTGCGGGTTCCTGTGGCGGAATGTTCACAGCAAATACGATGTCTAGCGCTTTTGAAGTGATGGGCATGAGTTTGCCTTATTCTTCGACAATGGCTGCTGAGGATGCCGAAAAAGCTGACAGCGCTGCCGAATCAGCAAAAGTGCTGGTGGAAGCTGTCCGCAAACAGTTGTTACCGAGCCAAATTTTGACACGAGCGGCCTTTGAAAATGCGATCGCGGTCATCATGGCAGTGGGCGGTTCAACCAACGCTGTGCTGCATTTATTAGCCATTTCCAATGCGATCGGCGTTGAGTTGTCCCTCGACGATTTTGAAACTATTCGAGCAAAAGTACCAGTGCTGTGCGACCTCAAACCCAGCGGCAAATACGTAGCAACCGATTTGCACAAAGCCGGCGGCATTCCTCAAGTAATGAAAATGCTGCTAGAACAGGGTTTGCTGCACGGAGACGCGCTGACAATTACCGGTCAAACTGTTGCCGAAGTGTTAGCAGATATTCCAGCCGAACCCCGCACCGACCAAGATGTCATCCGCCCTTGGAACAACCCGCTTTACGCCCAAGGACATTTAGCAATTCTCAGGGGAAATCTGGCAACAGAAGGAGCCGTTGCTAAAATTACCGGCGTTAAAAAACCACAAATTACCGGCCCAGCGCGCGTATTTGAATCTGAAGAAGATTGTTTGGATGCAATTCTAGCGGGCAAAATTCAAGCCGGAGATGTGATTATCATCCGCTACGAAGGGCCCAAAGGCGGGCCGGGAATGCGCGAAATGTTAGCACCAACTTCGGCAATTATTGGCGCTGGTTTAGGCGATTCTGTCGGGTTAATTACTGACGGCCGCTTCTCTGGCGGAACTTACGGCATGGTTGTCGGTCACGTTGCACCAGAAGCACAAGTTGGCGGGACAATTGCTTTGGTAAAAGAGGGCGATTCGATTACGATTGATGCTCAAAATCGCTTGTTGCAGCTCAATGTTTCTGATGCAGAATTGGAGCAGCGGCGGGCTCTTTGGCAGCCTCCTAAACCTCGCTATACTAGGGGCGTTTTGGCTAAATATGCTAAGTTGGTTTCTTCTAGCAGTATCGGTGCTGTTACTGATTTGGGTTTGGGTTGATAATTCTTGTGATATCCCCGACTTCTTAAAGAAGTCGGGGATATGCGTATTATGTTTTTAGGTTGTGCTTACCGTAAAGGTGGTTGTTTCCTACAAAATACGATATGATTTAGTTTTTGGTAACTCACATGAAAAATAAATGATCAGAGATCCAGAAGATCCAGATTTAAGTTGGGAAGATTACGAAAAATTACTTGCAGCCAATCCAGACAGACCGTTTTATGTCCCTGGCAAAACCTTTATAGAACAGTTTTATAAAGCTCAAGAGCGCTGCGACAAATACGAACGCCGAGCACAACATCACAGTGATTGTACACTCGGAATTTACTGGACTTGTGAAGAGGATAAAACTGATGAATAAACAACAATACAGACTACGTTCGCTGCCAAAAGACCACTGGATACTGGCACTGTGCCTAAACCTAGTGTACAAACGAGAAATGACCCCAGATAAGGCGATTGGTTGCATAACTGAAGCCAATATCCCATTCGATTTGATGTACCAGTGGAGTGCCAAACGGGAGGAGATTGATGTTTTGGCAGTATTTTATATGGCTCGACTTGAAGATATTCCACTTACAGACGAGCAACATCTGTTTCTGTGGGATTTGTTTGGGAATGAAAGCTTGTTAGGCATGGGAGCGGGTAGTATTCGAGACTACGAAAATATTTCGGTTCGCGCTCACATAGAAAAAGTCAATGATGCGCCGCCAAAACCGAACTGGTATGTCAACCTTGGAAAATCCCCGCAAACTGTATCCTCACACTAACAATACCATAAGGTGACGAGAAGGAACGGATTTAATCAATTTATAAAATTGGTATATAGCAACCTTCTTGGTAATTAGGATGTTTTTAATTGCTGAAACCATTGATTTGATTGCTTCTTCCTTATTCCTTTAAATCCCCGATTTCTTCAAGAAGTCGGGGATTTGGGTGTTATGTTTTGTCAACCATCAACAATTAACTGCGCTGATTCAAAAAGCGGCCTGCCATCGACATGGCGTCAGTAATATCTACGTCGCCGTCTCCATCTGAATCTAAAAACGTATTCAAAACGGGATTGCTGCCTTGGGCTGGGTTTTGGGCATTGCTGCCGGTTTTTAGCAAATTCAGCACCAGGGGCACCAAAACAGGTATCATCGCCTGCACTGTGGCGTTATTCAAACCGGTTCTGTGGGCGATATCGTTCACTATCTGCGTCAGTTGGCCTGCGCCGAACAAACTCTGTACCGCTTGCGGATTGGGATTTGTGCCGCTAAATTGGTTGACAACTTGTTGAGCTTGTGCGTCTCCCGACTGCGATCGCACGTTTTGCAATGCCGATCGCACGTATCCGCCCAAAACCGACATTGCTAGCTGAGTGGTGCCCGTATTGACGCCCTGGTTGCTGCTCAACTGTTCTACCGCACCGAGAATGTTGCCCAACTGATTGGGGTTTGCTTGTTGGTTGGGATTGTCGATCGCGCTCAAAATTTGGTCAAATAGTCCCATAATTTTCGCTCCGTACAGTGATTGCTCAACTTTAAATTATAGCAAATCCTGTTTTTCAAGATTATGGAAAATAGTTTTTATTTTGGTATTATCACTCATTTAGTGGGGTAGCGACAGCCAGTCAATCGATTTTAGATTTTAGATTTTAGATTTTAGATTTTAGATTAAAGAATTGAAGCATTGACCCCACGAATAAATTCGGGGGGCAAGTTTCATCGGATACAGGTTTTTTATTTCTCCACGGATGAATCCGGGGGATTGTATCCTGGATGCTTTCGGTCAGTAAGCAATCTCATACCATTTTAGATTTTAGATTTTAGATGGGGAATGAATTCTGACATCCGATTGCGGAGCTTGCTTGCAGTTGCATTCTTTTTTGAAACAGGGATAAAAACGAATAATATCAAATCCGTTAGCATCGGAATAGTAAATTCGAGTTCACTGTTCACTGTTGACGGTTGACTGTTCACTGTTCACGGCGTCAACAGTCAACATCATAAGGAGTGTAACCGGAAATGATATAATTTTTAAGTTTTTACAGTTCCTCTTTTTTTGGGCTGGGTTGGCACTTTCTCGTTGCCTTGGGAATTATATTCACGAGCAACTGGAGATTGTAAGAGCGTATTTTGCATTAAATCCTCATGCTTAATCGGCAGGGCGATCGCAAATTCCGTCCCCCTTCCCACCTCCGACCAAAAGTTAATTGTCCCCCCGTGTTTCTTAACGATAATTTCGCGACCAATTGCCAATCCCAAACCCGTACCTACACCTCTCGGTTTAGTAGTAAAGAATGTTTCAAACATTTTTTCTTGGCTCTCTGGTGCTATTCCCGTACCGTTATCAGAAATTCGCACTATCACTGAGTCGTCGTCCAAGTATTCTGTAGCAATCACAATCCTCGGCGAAAAACTCGGTGCTTCCTGGAGTGACTCCGAAGCCGATCGTTTTTTCGCCTTCTCAGAGCTGGATTTCTCAATTTTTGCTTTCTCTTCCACAGCATCTAGTGCATTGTTGAGAAGATTCACAAATACCTGGTAAAGCAAACCCATATAGCCTTCCACAGTCGGAATATTGCCGTAATGTCGCACCACTTCAATGCCCTGTTTGATGCGGCTGTTGAGAATCAGCAAACTGCTGTCTATGCAGGCGTGCAAATCGACGGGATGAGGGGCTGCCTCATCGAGGCGAGAAAAATCTTTCAAACTTAAGATAATAGCTTTGGCTCTTTCAGCGCCTACTTGCATTGAGTCCAATATTTTGATCAAATCTTCTTTGAGAAAATCGATGTCTATTTCTTCGCCTTTCGCCAGCACAGCGGCAGGGGGGTTGGAAATTTCGGTTTCGTAAGTTTTGAGCAAATCTAAAATATCTTCAACATAATTTCTGGCAGGATCGATATTGGCATAGATAAAATTGATTGGGTTGTTAACTTCGTGAGCAACGCCGGCTAACATCCGCCCCAAAGTTGCCATTTTCTCATTTTGAAGTATCTTGCTTTGTTGTTCAGATTTCAATTCTTCTAGCAACTGATTTACTTTCTGAATCAGTTGATTCAGCGAAGCTGCCAATACTCCTACTTCATCGGTGCTGGTAACTGGTACTTGCAACTGAAAATTAGATTCTTCAGTCACTTGCTGAGCGATTTTAGTTACAGCGGCGAGGGGTTTGGCGATCGCCCGACTGGTGAAGCCCGCCAGCACTGCTGCAACGACGATCGACAGTGCCATGCTACCCAAAATTATTTGCACCCGCAGCGCCTGCGCTCGCAGCACATCCTTCCGCCCTGCATCTTCTTGCACTTGGGCGCGATCGATAATTGCTGCTATATCATTAACCGCCCTATCTAGTTGCAACCCAATTTTATCTCGCTCGAAATTCAACAGCAACTTACGTTTAATACTTTGTTGAGCGGGGTTGTTTGGCAACTTACTAATTTTATTATTAACTATTTCTAGTGGAGAAATATAATTGGCTAGTAGCGAATCCCCAGTTTTTCTAATTTTTTCTATTCCTTCAATCTGTTCTAGATTGTTAGGCTTTTTAAATTCTGAAAACAACACTTTTAAAGTGGAAATATTGTTTTGTAACTGTTGGTATTTACGGTCAAATGTTTGGGGATTATCTAGCCCGTAAATCAGCCATTCTTGGCTATTTTGCGTTCGCAGTAAAGCCACCTGCAACTTATTTAAAAGCTGACTTTCTCGATCGATGTGTACTTGATTATTAGTTATTCGATAGTAATGAGTGCCCACCAACATCCCGACAGCCGTTCCCCCAATCGCAACACAAAGAGCCAGTGCGTACCCACGGCAGATTTTGTCGTGAATACTGAGGTTGCGGAAGGAACGGGCTATGTGAGCGAAATAATTGGGCTTTGGTGGTTGAGTCTCTTTGATTTTATGCTCGCAAGAGGTAGAGAGTTCTTGTGAAGGCTGATTTAGAGGTTTGAGCTGCATAGATGCTAACCTGTGAATAATTCACGCACTGACAATTCAGTCTAACTTAACTCGCTGCTGATTTGAGAGTACCGCATTGATATTTAATGTAATAATTTTTGTAAATTAGGACGCTCTTACCTTGCCTAAGAAACCCGGTTTCTCGTTTCTACTTTCGGAGATTCCAGGAGGCACTGGTGTTGAAAAACCGGGTTTCTGTTAATATAGCGCCCATCTATTGAGTTGCTTCAGTAGAAACATTGTCTGTATTCACTTGTTTTTTTAACAGAGTTCGTTTTCTTCACGCCGACTTACTTGAACTCTATTTGATTTGTGACAGGGTTTGAGCTCATCGCTTGTATTCCATTTATTTTAATCAGCTAGTTTTTCAACAATAATTATAAAAAGATATCGTTCGGGTAGTTCTTGTAGAATAAGGTTTAACCTAGCATCTCTCAATCCTTATACTTGTCAAGTAATTCGCTTACAAAATGCAAGAGTTTTTGTTCATTGCTTAATCCCACCACACGAGATATTGCTGGTAGTTTTTTACGCTTAATATCAGAAAATCCCCACAGGAAAGTAATTAAACGCCTCATAAATTCTCACTTCGGGGAAGAGTGTTCTGTATGCTCTGTATAATTCACAGTAATCGTCAATTGTCAACAAATTTTATCGTTACGGCGCGTTCTCCGAGCTTTCACTTAGTCCAGTAAAGGGTTGAGGGCACTTCCTGTTTTTATCATCTCATGAAAATGATGAAAGAGCGTTACCTGAGAGTTACAGAATTTCCCTAAGTCATTTCCGGCAAAAGCGAACTGTAAGTAAATATAATATTTAGAGAATGTCGTGCAGCTAAGTAACTCTTCTCCGTACTAGGGCTCGCCCCACGCTACGCTATCAGCTCACGTGTTTAAGGCGAAGAGTTTAACAAAATAATCAGCAATAAAACCCTATAAACCCATGTTCAGTCGTACTACGGCTCTCACTCCAATAGAACTCAGGACTGCCATCATCCGGGAGCCCTTGGTGGTTTCGCCCGATACGACGGTGATGGATGCGATCGCCCAAATGAGCGGCGTGCGATCGCTCTGCAACACCGCTAGAACGGCGGATGGTCAACTCGAAGACCTCCACTTAGAGGCGCGATCGAGCTGCGTGTTGGTAGTGGAAAACGAGCAATTAATCGGCGTACTGACCGAGCGAGACGTGGTGCGGCTGAGTGCCCAGCAGCGTTCCTTGGAGAATTTGGCGCTCCGGGAGGTGATGGCACACCGCGTCGTCACCCTCCGCGAGTCCGCCTTCACCGATTTATTTTTGGCGATTAATCTGCTCCAGCAGCACCACATTCGCCATTTGCCCATCCTGGACGAGTTCGATCGCCTAGTGGGCCTAGTGACTCACGAAAGTCTGCGCCAAATATCTCGACCGCTCGACCTGCTGCGGTTGCGTATGGTAGCAGAAGTGATGACCCGCGAAGTGATTTGTGCTGCGCCAGATTGTTCCCTACTGGCGATCGCCCAACTTATGGCAGAGCATCGCGTCAGTTCCGTGATGATTGTACACCCAGGCGGAATCTCTACTGAACCGCTACAAATGCCAGTGGGGATTCTCACCGAGCGGGATATTGTGCAATTTCAGGCCTTGGGCTTGAACATGGAAACCTGTCGGGCTGAGGCGGTGATGAGTACACCGATTTTTAAGGTCAAGCCAGAAGAGTCGCTCTTGACTGTGCAGCAGATCATGGAGCAGCGATCGATCCGTCGGTTGGCGGTGACAGGGGAACAAGGGGAGTTACTGGGTATTGTCACCCAGACCAGTTTGCTGCAAGCCCTCAACCCGCTGGAGCTATACAAGCTGGTCCAGAAGTGGGAAGAGAAGGTGGTGCGCCTAGAGGCGGAAAAGGTGGCGCTGCTGGCAAATCGCAACCTTGAGCTCGAGCAACAGGTGGAAACTCGGACAGCCGCTCTCAACACCAAGGTACAACGAGAGAAATTACTCGCAGACTTGGCCTCCCAAATTCGCTCGTCCCTAAGCCTGCAAACGATTTTGGATACGACTGTGCAGCAGGTGCGGCAAGTGCTGGGCTGCGCTCGCGTCAATATTTGGCGGTTTGAAGCCAATAGGGAAATCATTGTCGTGGCAGAATCCACCGACTCGTCCCTGTCTCTGTTGGGCGAACGGGTCAATGAGACCTGCTATAAGCAAGACAATCCTGAGATTTATCGTCAGGGATATGTTCGCGTCGTACCAGATATCTCCACAGCCAACATATCAGACTGTCATCGGCAGATGCTGAGCCGCCTCCAGACAAAAGCCAAACTTTTGGTGCCGCTACTGTGTGGCGATGAGTTATGGGGCTTGCTCAATGCCAGCGAAAGCCAGCACGCCCGCGCCTGGCAACCGGAAGAAGTCGAACTGGTACAAGCCTTATCAGTGCATCTGGCGATCGCCATTGGGCAAGCCACGATCCACCAAAAATTGCAGAAGGAACTGGTAAAGCGACAGCGGATCGAAGCCACCCTGATCGAGAGCGAAGAACGCTACGCCGCCCTTGCCGCAGCCGCTCCGGTGGGGATTTTTCGCACCGATGCGGAGGGGCTATGCACCTATGTCAACGATCGCTACTTTCAGATCAGCGGACTCACACCAGGAGCCACTATCGGACAGGGATGGCAACGAGGAGTGCACCCCGACGATCGCGATTGGATCATTGCCCAATGGGAGCAATTCATCCAAGGTAACGACTCTTTTGAACTCGAATATCGCTTTCAACGTCCCGACGGTGAAGTAAGGTGGGTTTATGGGCAGTGCGTCGCCGAACTCGATGCCAATGGACATCGGAGCGGCTCTATAGGCACCATTACCGACATTAGCGATCGCAAACGAACAGAAGCCTTCCTGCAAGAGAGCGAAGAACGCTACGCCACCCTCGTGGAAGTCGCACCAGTGGGGATTTTCCGCACCGATCCTGGGGGCAACTGCATCTATGTTAACGATCGCTGGTGTCTGATCACCGGACTCAGCCCAAAGGCCGCCATCGGGGAAGGATGGCGACAAGGGCTGCACCCCGAAGATCGCGACTCGATCGCGGTCGAATGGCAAAAATCTGTCCAAGAAAATCGCCCTTTCGGGCTCGAATATCGCTTTCAACGTCCCGACGGTGCTGTGGCTTGGGTATATGGGCAGTCCGTTGCCGAACTGGATGCAGACGGGCAAGTAGTTGGCTATGTAGGCGCTATTACAGACATTAGCGATCGCAAACTTGCCGAAACCGCCCTGATCCAGAGCGAAGCCCAGAGCCGAGCCATATTAGCAGCAGTTCCAGACTTCATGTTTCGCATGGGTGCCGATGGTATTTATCGGGGGAGGGTGACAGCCCATCGTCCGCTCGACTTCCTGGGTACAGATTTCGATAGGCCTGGTGTGGCGATGGTGGATCTTATTTCAGGAGAAATTGCGACCCGACATCTACACCACCTAGAGCAAGCCTTACGCACAGGAGAACTGCAAGTTTATGAACAGCAGGTGCACATTGGCCCGCGCCTGCAATATGAAGAGGTCAGAATTGTCAAGAGCGGCGAAGATGAAGCCTTGTTTATGATTCGAGACGTTACGGATCGCAAACAGGCCGAGCGACAACTGTACCAACTAAACCAACAGCTAGAAGCCAAAGTCGAAGAACGCACCCAAGAGCTTTGGCAAGTCAACAGCCTGCAACGCGCCATCCTCGATGGTGCTGATTACTCCATCATCTCCACTAACCCAACAGGCATCATCCAGACCTTTAATGCTGGAGCCGAAAGGATGCTCGGTTACAGTGCAGCAGAAGTGGTCGGCAAAGGTACGCCCGAACTCATCCACGATGCAAATGAGGTAATTGACCGGGCAGCATCACTCTCTGCCGAACTAGGGCAAAATATTCCCCCCGGCTTTGAAGTTTTTGTTGCCAAAGCACGCCAAGGTGTTCTCAGCGAAGAAGAGTGGAGCTATATCCGCAAAGATGGCTCTCGATTTCCTGTGTCGCTATCCATCAGCGCCCTCAAGGATGTCAATCAGCAAATTATCGGCTTTTTAGGTATCGCCAAAGATATTAGCGATCGCAAACGTGCAGAAGCAGAACTACAGAAAGTATCGGATCGCCTCGCTTTGGCCCTCAAATCAGGGGCGCTCGGCTGTTGGGACTTCGATCTTGTACACAACACCGTCTTGTGGGATGAGCGGATGTACGAACTGTACGGTGTCACAAAACAATCTGATTCCCTTGTGGTTTACGACATTTGGGCAAGCCGGCTACATCCCGAAGACCGCACCGCCACCGAAACATTGCTCCAGCAAGCCGTCTTAGGAGAGGCAGAATTTGATACCGAGTTTCGAGTGTTGCATCCCGATGGCAGCCTCCACTTTATTAAAGCCTATGCTGTCGTCGTGCGAGATGCCCAAGGCAATCCCCAGAGCATGATTGGGCTCAACTTTGATATTAGCGATCGCAAACAAGCTGAACTCGAACGACAGCAGTTAATTCAAGAATTATCAGCCTTTAAACAGGCCTTGGATCAGTCTGCCATCGTGGTCATCACCGATCGCGAAGGGGTGATATCCTACGTCAACGATCGCTTCTGTGTAGTCTCTGGCTACTCCCGCGATGAACTCATGGGCAAAACCCATCGCCTAGTCAACTCTGGCTATCATCCCCCTGCGTTTTTCCAAGACCTGTGGCAGACCATTGCTAGCGGTCATGTTTGGCGCGGTGAAATTTGCAACCAGGCAAAAAACGGTAGCCTGTACTGGGTTGCCAGCACCATTGTCCCCTTTTTGGACGAAGGCGGGCGACCTTTTCAGTATCTAGCCATTCGCTTCGACATTACCGATCGCAAGTTGGCCGAAGCAACGCTTCGGCAGGAAAATACTTTCCGTCAACAAATTGTAGAAAACATGACAGAAGGGCTGTGCGTTTTCTATGAAGTTGAGGAGTTTCCCTTTCTGTGCTTCACAGTCTGGAATCAGCAAATGCAAGCGATTACGGGTTACACCTTAGAAGAAATTAACCGTCTGGGGTGGTATCACAGCTTGTACCTGGATAATCAAGAATCTCAAAAACAGACGATTGCCGACCTGAAAAAGATGCGACAAAGGGGCAACTTAATCGCTCTGGAAAGGGAAATCCGGCGCCAAGATGGACAGTGCCGTACTATCTCCATTTCCACCTCTATCCTATCGATGGATGATAAACATCTCTATGTGCTTGGCCTGATCCAAGACATTACTGAGCGTCAACAGACAGAGCGAGAAAATCGCCTGTTGAAAGAACGCCTCGAATTTCTTCTAGCCTCCAGTCCCGCCATGATCTATAGCTGTAAGCCCTATGGGGACTATGGAGCAACCTTCATGAGCAAAAATATCGAAGCCATTTTGGGCTACAAACCAGAAGAATTTTTATCGGAATCTGGCTTCTGGGCTAACCATATTCACCCAGAAGATGCCCCTAGGGTTTTTGCACATATATCCGCTCTCTTTGAACACAACACTCATCAGCATGAATATCGATTTTTGCATCGCGATGGTCACTACGTTTGGCTACGGGATGAGCTGCGCCTGGTGCGAGATGAACAAGGCAAGCCAACCGAGATTATTGGCTATTTTGCAGATATTAGCGATCTCAAACAAACCCAAGAAACCCTAAAAAGACAACTGGCGGCAATTGAGGCGGCGATCGACGGCATTGCGATTATCCAAGGAGAGACCTACCTCTATGTGAATCAAGCCCATCTAACACTGTTTGGCTACGAACATCCCCAAGAACTGCTGGGCAAAACCTGGAAACTTTTGTATTCCCAACAGGAGTTAGAACGGTTTGATCGGGAAGTCTTTCCGGTGCTGATGCGCGATCGTGCTTGGGAGGGAGAGGCGATCGCCACCCGCAAAGATGGCTCTACCTTTGCCGAAGGGCTATCCCTCACCCTCACAGACGATGGATTATTGATTTGTGTATGCCGGGATATCAGCGATCGCAAACAGATCGAAGCCGAATTAGCAGAGAGTGAAGCTAAATTCCGGCGGCTGGTAGAAGGGGCTAATGATTTGATCTGGTCATGTGAACCCGATGGCATACTCACTTATGTGTCACCGCAATTCACGACCATGTTTGGCTGGGATGAGCGTGCATGGATTGGTGAGTCGTTTCTACATCTGGTGCATCCAGACGATCGCTCTTTGCTGGTTACATATTATCGGGAGAATCTCAAATGTGGTAAAAAGTCAAGTGATTATGAGTTCCGAGTTCGCCACCGAGATGGCAATTATGTCTGGGTGAGAAGCAGTCCCACACCCGTTATAAATGCTGAAGGGGAATTGATTAGCATCCAGGGAATTTTATCGGATATCAGCGATCGCAAACAAGCTGAACTCGCCAGGGAAAGCAGTGAAATCCGCTTCCGCCGGGTGTTTGAGTCCAGTGTGAGCGGCATGATATTTGCCGATTTTCAGGGGAACATTATCGATGCCAACGATCGCTTCTTACAGATGGTTGGCTACACGAGGGAGGAACTAAATGCGGGGCTAATTCATTGGGATGCCATGACCCCCCCCGAATATGTCCACGCTGATGTTGTAGCGATGGAGCGCGTGATGCAGGATGGCACGAGCGAGCCCTGGGAAAAGGAATACTACCGTAAGGATGGCAGCCGGATTTCTGTCCTGATGGGAGCCGCACTCCTCCCAGACTCAGACGATCAAACTATTTGTGTATTAGTAGACATCACCGATCGCAAACAGGCCCAGAAGGCTTTGCAGGAATCTCAGCAGTTTCTGCAAACGGTACTCGATACCATCCCGCTTTCGGTGTTTTGGAAGAATCGAGAGTCTGTTTTTTTAGGATGCAATCAGCAGTTTGCCAAAACTCTAGGCTTGCCATCTACGACTGAAAGTATAGGTAAAACAGATTTAGATATTTGCCACGCAGAAGTCGAGGCGAACGGTTATTGTGCGATGGATCGGCGGTTAATCGAAACGGGTGAAGCTATATTAGGGATCGAAGAAACGCTAACCCTACCCAATGGTAAACCAATATTTCTCGAAACCCACAAGGCTCCCCTGCGAGACTGCTCAGGTAATATTATTGGTCTGGTAGGCACGTTTCAGGATATCACCCATCGCAAAGAATCCGAACTGAGATTGCAACAACAAGCAAAACAGGAGCGTTTGCTGGGAGCGATTACTAAACGGATGCGATCGTCTCTGCATCTGGAGGAGATTCTCAATAGCACTGTTGAGGAAATCCATCAGGTATTGCAATCAGACCGAACCCTGGTTTATCGGGTTTATCCTGAAGGGACGGGGGCTGCCATTGCTGAATCTGTTTCGCCAAATACGTCTAAGCTCTTGGATATCCTCTTCCCTGAAGAGGTTTTCCCCGAAGAGAACTACGATCGCTATATCCAAGGAAAAGTTTATGCCCTCAACGATAGGGAAGATGAAAACGAGTCAATCTTACCCTGCTTGGTTGAATTCCTCGCAGAAATCCAGGTCAGAGCCAAACTCGTAGTTCCAATTATTCAGAATCAAATCCTCTGGGGATTGCTGATTGTTCATCAATGCGATCGTCCGCGCCAATGGCAAGAGTGGGAAATCAATTTACTTAAACAAATTGCTAATCAATTAGCGATCGCCATTCAGCAATCTTACCTCTACGAACAGGTACAATCAGAGCTGGCTATCCGCAAGGAAACAGAAAAGGCGATCGCTTTACAACTGCAACGGCAGCGAACTTTGGGAGCGATCGCCCAGCAAATTCGCGAATCGTTGGATATTAACGAAATTTTGGCGACTGTGACACAGCAAGTCAAAGAAATCTTGCAAGGCGATCGAATCATCGTAATCCGGCTATTTGACAATGGCAGAAGTCAAATAGTTGAAGAATCTGTGTTGACCGAGTTTCCCGCGCTCAAAAACCTTTACTGGGACGACCAACTGTGGTCTCAAGAAATCCTCAACCACTATTGCCAGGGCAATCCCCGTATCGTCCCCGATATAATCACCGATATGGGGACTAATTGCTTGGTGGAATACGCAAGCGTTGGTCAAGTCAAGTCCAAAATGGTTGCACCTATCCTGCAAGAAGTCCGAAGCAGCGAAAGCCATAGAGGGGTTGCCCCCGGGCAAACCAACAAGCTCTGGGGGGTTTTAGTTGTCCATGCTTGCCGAGAAAAGCGAGTCTGGCAAGAGTCGGAAGCACAACTCCTGCAACAAATTGCTAACCAGTTGGCGATCGCGGTTCAACAAGCTAGCCTATTTGAGCAGTTGCAGCAACAACTCACCGAACGGCAACAAGCCCAGCAGCAACTCACCGAGCGCAACCAACAACTGGGAGCCTCTAACGAAGAACTGGCCCGTGCTACCCGTCTCAAAGACGAATTTCTTGCCAACATGAGCCACGAACTCCGCACGCCCCTTAACGCCATTCTGGGCATGAGCGAGGGGCTACAAGAGCAAGTATTTGGCATCGTCAACCAACAACAAATCAAAGCTTTACAAACCATTGAGCGCAGTAGCTCTCACTTGCTAGAGTTAATCAACGACATTTTGGATGTCGCCAAAATTGAATCCGGTCAAATGGAGCTCGATTGCACCCCAGTTTCAATCAATCATCTCTGTCAATCCAGTCTGCCATTTATTAAACAACAAGCCCTGCAAAAACGCATCCAACTAGAGATTAAAGTGCCACTCAATCTGCCCGACTTATTGATGGATGAACGGCGGATGCGCCAAGTCTTGATCAACCTGCTCAACAACGCGGTAAAATTCACTCCTAGCGGAGGACGCATCACCCTAGAAGTCAGCCGTCAACAGCGCCGGGCCGACCCAGATTCTGCCGATTCCCCACCCCATTTTTTGGTCAAAGAGACTCTGCGAATTGCCGTCATCGATACAGGTATTGGTATTGCCCCAGAACATATCAACAAACTGTTTCAGCCCTTTATCCAAATCGATGGCGCCCTGAATCGTCAATATCAGGGGACAGGCTTGGGGCTTGCCCTGGTGAAACGCATTGTCGAACTCCACGGCGGGCAGGTGTTGCTCACCAGCGAGGTGGGTGTAGGAAGTTGCTTCACGATCGAACTCGAGGGCAGGCACGGGGGCATCGAATTGGAGGGCAGGCACGGGGGCATCGAATTGGAGGGCAGGCACGGGGGCATCGAATTGGAGGGCAGGCACGGGGGCATCGAATTGGAGGGCAGGCACGGGGGCACTGCCCCTACTGGTGCGCCCTCCTCTGTTGCCCTGGAATCCCAGACAGAGCCCCGCATCGAACCCAGCGGGCCCCAACAGCAGGGAGGCTCTCCCTTAATCTTGCTGGCGGAAGACAATGAAGCCAATATCACTACGATTTCGAGCTACCTGAAAGCTAAAGGCTATCGCATTCTCTTGGCTAAGAATGGAGAGGAGGCGATCGCCCTGGCCAAGTCGGAAAACCCCAATCTAATTCTGATGGACATTCAAATGCCTGGTATGGATGGTCTAGAAGCTATGCAGCAGATTCGCTGCGATCCAAACTTAGTTGATCTGCCGATCGTTGCCCTAACTGCCTTAGCCATGACGGGCGATCGCGATCGTTGCCTTGCCGCCGGAGCCAATGATTACCTCACCAAACCCGTCAAGCTGAAGCAATTGGCAAGCACTATTCAACAACTTTTAGCTTCTAAGTAAGGATAACCCGTGAATAGACCATCCGTTTTAATCATTGACGACGAACCCAATAATTTTGATGTAATTGAAACCCTCTTGAGTGAGCAAGACTATCAATTGCATTACGCTGCCAGCGGGCAAGAAGCGATCGCATCCCTCGACATATTTGATCCCGATCTTATTTTGCTGGATGTGATGATGCCAGGAATAGATGGTATCGAAGTTTGTCGGCAAATCAAAGCCATGTCAAAATGGCAAGCCGTTCCCATCATTATGGTGACAGCATTAAACTCAAAATCAGACCTTGCCCGTTGTCTCACTGCCGGCGCTGACGACTTCATTAGTAAACCTGTAACTGCTCTTGAACTGCGTGCCCGAGTTCACTCCATGCTGCGAATTAAGCACCAGTATGACGACCTGCAAAGCTTACTAAAATTGCGGGAAGATATGGTTAAAATGGTAGTCCACGATTTACGCAATCCCCTGGCTGGTATCTTGCTTGGCTTGGAACTCCTAAAAAGCATAGAGTATCCTAGAGAACAACAACAAACCCAACTGGAGCGACTTTACTCATCAGCACAAGCTATACAGCTATTAATTGATGATTTATTGCAAATGGCTTTACTCGAAGCAGGTGAAAATCGTCTCAATTACGCAGAGGTTTATTTGTGCGATATCATAGAGTCTGCCATATCAAACTTTGAAGTAATCGCTGCTAAAAAAAATCAGTTGCTGGTCGCTCAGTTACCTGAAGAAACCAGTAGGAAAGTCTCGGTTGATGCCACCCTGATACATCGAGCGCTGGATAATCTCCTCTCGAATGCCATTAAGTTTTCCCCACGCAATAGTCAAATCATAGTGAATGTAGAATTCCTCACATCTGGCCATGCAAAAATCCAGGTTATCGACTCTGGACCGGGTGTTCCTGATACATTGCGACACAAGATTTTTGAGAAATACGAGATTGGAAATCTGATGTCGGAGGTCTCTCAAATAGGGTTGGGTTTAGCTTTCTGCAAAATGGTCGTTGAGGCACATGGGGGCGAAATTGGTGTGAGAAGCAACCAACCAAAAGGTGCCATTTTTGAAATCACTTTGGCAGCCTAGCTGACGGGTATCACCTGAACTCATAAAACTTTCTACATTATTGGAGTCGTTAAAATTATGTCTCAATTCTCTATCTTAATTGTTGATGATGAGCCGGATAACTTTGATGTGATTGAAACCCTGTTATCAGAGCAGGATTATCAATTGCATTATGCTGCCAGCGGGCAAGAAGCGATCGCATCCCTCGATATATTTGATCCGGCTCTTATTTTGCTGGATGTGATGATGCCGGGAATAGACGGCATCGAGATTTGCCGGCAAATCAAAGCCATGCCAAAATGGCAAGCCGTTCCCATCATTATGGTGACAGCATTAAACAGAAAGTCAGACCTTGCCAACTGTCTAACTGCCGGAGCCGACGACTTCATCAGTAAACCTGTAAATGCTATTGAAATGCGTGCTCGCGTGCATTCCATGCTCAGAATCAAGCAACAGTATGATAATATCCAGAACTTATACCACATCCAAGAAAATACCATCAATGCCTTGGAAAGCACCCTCAATGAGCTGCGTGGGAACTTAGCTTCTAGTCTATCCCACGAACTGAATACGCCCCTCAATGGCATCTTAGCCACGATCGGGTTGCTCAAGGACGATATCGAAGACATGGATATCGCCGAAATCCGTGAGATGTTAGGGTGGGCCGATGAATCTGGCCGTCGCCTAGAAAAATTAACGAAAAAATTCCTGATTTATTTAGAATTAGAACTATCCGCAAGTCGCCAGCACAAGATCGAATCTGCCCAAACTCTATTTTCAGCTTCCGCCATTGAAGCCGAGTTGAAATACCAGGCTCAGAGCGTCAATCGTAGCAACGATATGTTGTTCACTCTTGAGGAAGCGGAGATCGCTCTATCAGA
Organism: Microcoleus sp. B13-B6; assembly: GCF_036705405.1. Classification (NCBI taxonomy): domain Bacteria; kingdom Bacillati; phylum Cyanobacteriota; class Cyanophyceae; order Oscillatoriales; family Microcoleaceae; genus Microcoleus; species Microcoleus sp. B13-B6. The sequence goes on along the minus strand of NZ_JAUBUJ010000001.1, from coordinate 65,548 downwards.
GCGATATCTATCAACGATTCTCCATGAATTAATTGATAATGCACTGAAATTCTCCTCACCAGAGACAACCATTAAAGTTAGTAGTCAAGTCCTAGGGGAGATGCTGCATTTATCTGTACATGACTCCGGGCAGGGCATGACAGAAGAGCAAATTGCTAAAATTGGTGCCTTCATGCAGTTTGAGCGCAAGAGCTATGAGCAGCAGGGTACCGGTATCGGCTTAAAAATTGTCCAGAAAATTGTCGAACTGGCAGGAGGAGAGTTCTCAATTACCAGCATCTATAAAAAGGAAACAACGGTACATCTCACTCTGCCGATTGTCGGCAAATAGCAATCGATTCCGGTGCAACCGGAATCATTGTTGACTGTTGACTGTTGACGGTTGACTGTTGACGGTTGACTGTTGACGGTGAGTCAAAAAAATGAAAATTGCGCGAATTATTTGTTGGCATCGGGATTCGACTTTACGCCCGACGATGAAGGGCGGATTTGATATCATATCATGTCCGATTGATTAACCATAATATCCCGGTCGGGGCGGGTTTTTGAGATTGTCAATTCTTGGCAAGTATTGTTGGTGAACCCGCCCCTACGAAAATCGCGGTCGATCAACCGGATTTGATATCATTCCGGCGCAGCCGGAATTGATATGAGAAGGAATAAATTTGCTTTGCCTGGGAATGGCAACACATCAAAAAAGATGAACGAGCAGGACAAATATTTGACTCGGAATTAGAGCTTGCTTCTGCGGTAATTCATGGGGTATAAGGTAAAGAAAAAACCGTACACAACCTTACACAACCTATTAAATTTAACTCGAATCACCATACTTAATCTTTTGTTACATACTGGCGAATTTTCCCACCGACTTACTGAGTTCTCGTGCAAGCTACAATTGCAGCAAGAGGGCGATCGCACTTTATCTGCACCCGCTACCACTAAAACCGTTCGTAAAAACCTACCCAAATCTGGACAGAAGTAGAAACTTCTACCCGGAGTAACGAACGTGCAGGTTAAGGCTTTCCGAAGCCTACGTTGGGAGGGTCATGACACCAGAAAATAAACGCCAGTTTTCTGCCCTGTCGAACTAGGTTAAAAAGTCGTGGTGAAAGGTTTATAAGCCCGTGCCTAGTTCCGAACAAGCCCTCTCAACATTACCGAGGCAAACATTACTTAATTGGATGACAGAAGATGTCAAACTACGTTTTTCTCATTGACGCTCAAAAAACACCGATGAATCCAATTCATCCAGTACAGGCAAGGAAATTATTAGAGCAGGGTAAAGCTGCTGTTTTTCGCAGATATCCCTTTACTCTAATTCTGAAACGAGCTATCGATATTCCAGTTGTTCATCCTCTTACTCTCAAAATCGATCCGGGTTCAAAAGTTACGGGATTTGCTCTTGTAACCGACCGGGATGAGGTTATTTGGGGGATGGAATTGAAGCATCGCGGGCAACAAATTAAACTAGCTCTTGACTCTCGTAGGTCTTTACGGAGAGGTCGGAGAAACCGCAATACACGCTACCGCCAGCCGCGTTTTCTGAACCGTTCGCGCCCTCAAGGGTGGCTAGCACCAAGTTTAAGGCATCGGGTTTTAACCACAGAAACTTGGGTCAAGCGTCTGTGTAAATTTGCTCCTATTGGTGAAATCAGACAGGAGTTAGTTAAGTTTGACACGCAAGCGCTAGAAAATCCAGAGATTAGCGGGTGCGAATACCAACAAGGCACTTTGTTTGGGTACGAGAGCCGCGAGTATTTATTAGAAAAGTGGCAAAGAAACTGTGCTTATTGCGGGATTGAAAATGTTCCTTTACAGATCGAGCATATTCACCCTAGAGCGAAAGGAGGTAGCAACCGTATCTCTAATCTGTGCTTAGCTTGTGAGAAATGCAACATCAAGAAAGGAACCAAATTAATTGAGCAGTTTCTCTCAAAAAAGCCCGATTTACTAAAGCGGATCTTAGGTCAAGCCAAGCGACCTTGTTTGGATGCAGCAGCCGTTAATGCTACCCGATGGGCATTGTTTAATCAACTCAAAAAAACAGGTTTGCCAGTCACAACAGGTACAGGAGGACAAACCAAATACAACAGGACTCGGTTGGGATTGCAAAAAACTCACTGGCTGGATGCAGCTTGTGTGGGTATCACCCAAACGCTGCAAGTCTTAACAGAGCGCATTCTCAATGTCACTGCAACTGGTTTTGGTGGAAGGCAGCGCTGCCAAACGGATAAATATGGCTATCCAGTCAAGCATCGCCCGCTGCGTCCAATTTTTGGCTTTTGTACTGGCGATATTGTTCGAGCCGATGTGCCGAAAGGTAAGTATCAAGGAACATTTACAACTAGAGTCTGCCCTATGTCGGATGGAAGAGGTGAGTTCATTATCAACAAAAAACGGTTTTCAGTAAGGCTCGATTACTGTAAAGCCATCCATCGCAAAGATGGTTACAGTTATGTCTGATATCTGAACAAAAATGGTAGTAATGTCCAGGTATGGGTAGAGATTATCGAGCAGTTCTTAACCCCGAAAGCTGCCAATACGCTACAATAACAACAGCAAAACTTCACACATTGAAAATGTCCCAAGTTCTTACACTCTCTTGCAAATTGGAAGTATCGCAGCAGCAGGTTGAAAAGCTGAATGCGGTACTGACTGCCTTTGCAAAATGCTGTGAGTACGTGAACACCCATACACCCGAAAAGCTGACGAATCAGATTGCTGTTCAGTCCTTGATTTACAAGGAAGCGCGATCGCATTCTGGGCTGTCTGCTCAAATGACGATTCACGCAATTCGTAGAGTTTGCGCTAATCGCAAAACGGCAAAGCAAAAGGGTAAGCCCGTTAAGAAGTTTGCCCCCACTTCTGCCACTTACGACGCGAGAACTTTCACATAGAGGCGAATCGGATTGGTTGGTCAGCTTGACCATGCTCAAGGGCAGAGAAAAGTTTAAGCTGCACATTGGTAATTACCAAAAACACTTGCTGCAAGGACAAGACCCCAAAACGGCAACTTTGGTAAAGCGCAACGATGGTAGCTTTTATCTGAACATTCAGCTTGAGTCTGAGCCACCAGAGAAACAAAAGACTGATGATGTCTTGGGTGTTGATTTGGGACGCACAGACATTGCTTGTACATCTGCTGGAGAGAAATTCAGTGGCAAACAGGTAACACAAGCCAGAGACAGATATAGCCGTGTACGGGCTTCGTTACAGCGTCAAGCGTCCAAAGGCACAAGGTCTACTCGTAGAAGGGCGAGACAGATTTTGCAACGGTTGAGTGGACGAGAACGGAGATTCCAGACATGGCTGAACCATACCATCAGCTATCGACTGATCCAGCAAGCCAAGACATCAAATCAGGCTATTACCCTGGAAGACTTGACCGGAATCAGAGAGCGTACCAATGAACTGCCACGGTCTAAAACAGAACGGAGACGCAGCAATAGTTGGGCGTTCTACCAGTTGCGCCAATTCCTGACCTATAAAGGCGTGAAATTTGGCGTTGATGTAAGACTGGTTGATCCGCGCTATACCTCCAAAACTTGTCACTGTTGCAAGGTGATTGGCAATCGCCAAGGTAAGCGGTTTGAGTGCCTGAATGAGCGATGCGGATGGATTGGCGATGCCGATGTGAATGGAGCAAGAAATATTGCTACATTGGGGCAGATCGTAAACCTGCCCGGAGGTTCCGAGATAATGTCCTGCTCTTTGCAGGAAGTTGTCTTGAGGGCTACTGAAAGCCCGCACTCTATGCAAAGCATGAGTGTCGGGTAGTTTACAGCATAACCCTTTTATTTGCCACTCCCCTCATGCCTTTGCCGCGCCTGTTAACCTTAATTGCTGCTTTCTGCCTCACCCTGGGGCTGATTATTGGGCTGGTGAGTTCCTTAACAGGGCTTTACAGTCAAGTTGCGTGGTCTGCTTCTCCGCTGCTGGCTAATTTGCTAATTTTCCTGATAATTGTACTTTTGGGAACGCTAATTTTTGCGCTGGTTTACTATTTTAGGCTGCTGCAACGCCCTCAGAAAGTTAAGGGAAAACGGCCGATTACTCCGAAGATTCCTGTTGTGAAAAGTGAAGCAGCTTCGGAAAATCTCAAAGCAATCAGGCAACAAGTCGATCGCATTCAAGATGAAGTAGCGCGGCAAGCTTTGCTGTTGAGAGCCCGCGAAATTGAAGCTAGCATGGCTCGCGGCAGCGTTCGAGTAGTTGTTTTCGGCACCGGTTCTGCGGGCAAAACTTCTGCTGTGAATGCGCTGGTGGGGCGGATGGCGGGACAGGTGGGTGCGCCGATGGGAACTACCGAAGTTGGAGAAACTTACACTCTGAAATTGAAAGGAATCGATCGAGAATTAGCAATTACGGATACCCCAGGCATCTTGGAAGCGGGAGTAGCGGGAACATATAGAGAGGAATTGGCGAGGCAGTTGGCGGCGAGGGCAGATTTGATCTTATTTGTTTTGGACGGCGATTTACGCAAATCCGAGTACGAACCGCTGCGGACTTTGGCGGAAATTGGCAAAAGGTCGATCGTGGTTTTTAATAAAGTTGACCTTTATCCCGACACCGACAGAGATGAAATTCTCGATCGGCTGCGGCAGCGAGTCAAAGGTTTTGTATCAGCAATGGATGTAGTAGCAATTAGCGCCAATCCGCAAAAACTTGTCCTAGAAGACGGCACAATTTTTCAGCCATACCCGGATATTATGCCATTAATTCGGCGCGTCGCTGCGATTTTGCGAGCCGAAGGCGAAGACTTAATTGCGGACAATATTTTGCTGCAATCTCAGCACTTGGGAGACCAAGCGCGCAAGTTAATTGACGCTCAAAGAAGGCGGCAAGCTGATAAGGCAGTAGAGCGATTTCAGTGGATCGGAGCCGGAGTAATTGCTGTAACGCCTTTGCCAGTTGTGGATTTACTGGCGACAGCAGCAGTTAACGCTCAAATGGTAGTAGAAATTGCTAAGATTTACGGCTGCGAATTAAATATCGATCGCGCGAAAGAATTGGCATTGTCTCTAGCAAAAACCCTAGCAAGTTTGGGAATTGTTGAAGGTGTAATTCAAGTAGTATCAAGGGCGCTGCAGTTAAGCGTAGCCGGGTTTGTACTTGGCAAAGCAATTCAAGCAGTCAGTGCGGCTTATTTAACCCGAATTGCCGGGAAAAGTTTTATTGAATATTTCCGCCATGACCAAGATTGGGGCGATGGTGGCATCGCCGAAGTTGTGCAAAGGCAGTTTCAGTTAAATCGGAAAGACGAGTTTGTCAAAGCATTTGTCAAAGATGCGATCGCCCGCGTTGTCGAACCTCTGAACATTTATCAGCAGGAATCGGAACCCGAATTAGAAATGTCAGCGGAATTGGAACCAGAAATAGAACCAGAATCCTTGTATCAGCCGCCGCAACAAGACGATTGGGAAACTTACAGCAACAAACGAAACGATGAGTGGTAATTGGGAATGGGGAATTGGGAATGGGGAATTGGGAATTGGGAATTGTCAACTCTCAACTAAGAGGGCGGGCACAGGGGCACCGCCCCTACCAACTGTCAACTGTCAACTGACTAATTTCGCCCCACCAACAAATAAACCATCATTTCTCCTTTACCTTTAATCTCAACAGCACCGCGCTTTTTAAACCAAAATTTATCTTTCAAACGATCGTAAACCGCAGCAGTCACCTGAATTTCCCCCGGAATACCGCTTGATTCCATGCGCTGAGCAACATTTACTGTATCCCCCCACAAATCGTAACTAAATTTAGTTAAACCAATGACTCCCGCCACTACCCCACCAATATTTATCCCAATGCGGAGACTAAAGTTGTGATTGTTTTCGACATTGAAGCTAGCGAGAGCAGCTTGCATATCTAGTGCCATTTGGGCAATGGCAAAAGCGTGATTTTCCTGCGGTTCCGGCAAACCGCCAACTACCATGTAAGCGTCACCCATAGTTTTGATTTTCTCCAAACCGTGCCGTAACGATAACTCGTCAAATAGACTAAAAATTTGATTCAGAACTTTCACCGTTTCTGCCGCAGTTTTTTGAGAGGCAAAATTCGTAAATCCCACCAAATCGGCGAATAAAACACTGACATCCGAAAAGCTGTCAGCAATTATGCTTTGTCCCTCCTGCAAGCGCTCTGCAATCGGTTGCGGCAAAATATTTAATAGCAACTCTTCAATTTTTTCTTTCTGAGACTTGGTTGTTTCCAAAAGCAACCGCGTTTCCCTTTCTGCTTGTTCCCGATAGGCGATTTCCTGCTGCAACATCATATTTTTATCCCTCAGTTGCAACTCTAGTTCCCGCAGCCGCAATTGATTTTCTACCCTAGCTATCACCTCTACGGTTTGAAAAGGTTTAGTAATATAGTCCGCCCCGCCAGCCTTAAAGGCTTTCACCTTCTCAGAAGCTTGTACCACAGCACTCAGAAAAATAATGGGAATGCCAGAAGTGCGATCGCTCGCTTTCAAGCGACTGCAAACTTCATAGCCATCCATATCGGGCATCATAATATCCAGCAAAATCAAGTCAGGCTGAGCCAAATCCACAGCATCGAGTGCCAGTTGACCGCTAGATGCAGCTTCTACTTTATAGCCTTTCCTGGATAAGATCAGCTCCAGTAACAATAAGTTGTTAAGACTGTCATCCACAATTAAAACACGGCCCTTTAATTTTTCTGAATATGGTTGATTCATCGGCTTGCTCCGGGCTTAGTTAAGCTTAATAAAATTAAGATTTGTTTAAATTTATAAATTACGCACGGGTGCGTCCAAACCTATTTTTTTTCACAGAAAAACGCATTGCCGAAGGCAAGCAAAAGGAAAAAAAACAGGTTTCTGAGGGCATGATTGCCTCCTGAACTCACATTTATTATACTAATTTGTCAAAACAGCGAAAGCTGGGGCTAAAACTTCATATTGCGGATAAATTCGATCGCCCTGGGCGTCGATTGATGGACTGGCGAATTGATGCACTGCTTGCTGGCTGGTTTTGAAACCAAAAATATCCCACAAGCCCCACCGCTGCAATTTGCACTACAAAAGACAAAAGAGACTACCCGGACACTTTGCAGGGATAATTTGCCCGAAATTCTGACAAGAGTTGGATTCAAAAGTACGATCGACATCTTGGGCGGTTGAGAAATGGGCGTGATTTTTTAATCAGATGCTCCCTGAGTCTCCGGTGCCGCATTATATTAAGAAATATAACAATAATTTTACAGATTGGGGAGACTCCGGGGGGGATCAAGTCAATCGATTTTAGATTTTAGATTGTAGATTTTAGATTTGAAGCATTGACCCCACGGATAAATTCGGGGGCTCCTTTATCGGATACAGGTTTTTTATTTCTCCACAGATGAATCCGGGGGCTTGTATCCTGGATGCTTTCGGTCGAACCGAGCGATCGGATCGAACACAACTTTGATAAGATGTAAGATTGACAACAAAATTTGCTATTGTGCGTCCGGGTAAAAACAATGAGCGATCGACCAATTATTCTCGGTATTGTCGGAGACAGCGCAGCGGGCAAAACCACCCTGACGCGGGGAATTGCCCAAGTATTGGGGCCAGAAAATGTCACTGTGATTTGCACTGACGACTATCATCGCTACGACAGAAAGCAGCGGGCAGAAATCGGAATCACAGCATTGCATCCCGACTGCAATTACCTCGACATCATGCAGCAGCATCTCAGCCTGCTGCGTACCGGACAAGCAATTCTCAAACCCATCTACAACCACACCACAGGTACATTCGACCCACCGGAATACATCAAGCCCAGCAAATTTGTCATAGTTGAAGGTTTGCTGGGTTACGCAACCCGAACAATCCGCGATTCTTACGACGTAAAAGTGTATCTTGCTCCTCCCGAAGAGTTGCGAAGTCAGTGGAAAGTTAAGCGCGATGTCATGAAGCGCGGTTATACTGAAGAACAGGTGCTTGCAGAAATAAAAAAACGGGAACCGGACTCTGAAGACTTCATTCGTCCTCAGCGCAAATCGGCCGATGTTGTAGTTAGTTTTTACCCGCCCGAAGCGGACAATGAATCGAATTTGAGCGTCCGTTTAGTGCTCAGACCTACAATTCCTCACCCTGATTTTACTGAAATTTTAGGTCGAGGCAGCGAGAGTTTTAAACCTGCAATTCGCTTGGGACTCGATCGGGATATGGGCAAACCTGTTGACGTTTTGGAAGTAGACTCCCACGCTACCAGCGAGCAAGTAAACGAACTGGAAATGATGTTGTGTAGCGAGTTGCCACACCTGCGGGGATTTTGCTCCGCCCAAGGCAACCCGGAAATTGGCAAACTTATCGGCACAACGGGCGAAGTTTTGCAAAGTTACCCGCTAGCTTTGACGCAGTTGCTAGTTGCATATCACATGATGAAAGCAATTCATGTCTATTAGTTAGTTGGCAGTTGTTGGTTGTTAGTTGTTGGTTGTTATTGCAAGGATTAATAACCAATAACCAATAACCAATAACTAATGTAGTCGCAAAGTCGGGTTAGTAGTGCCTAATTGCTGAAGTGGCATGGAGACTGGCAACTGACTTTGAGGTGCGGGCAGCATTTCGCCTCGGAAGTCAAGGAGGGTGACGAGCAGCAGGTAGGCAACTGCTAAAACTATAGAAATCACCCCAGTGATAATAGCAATAATTTTTGAACGATCCATATTTAGCAAATTTTAACTACAGCTAATATTAGTTTAACATTAAAAATAGCAATTATTACTTAACTTGTGCAATAGAATATAATCAGGTGCTAGTTATTTCTGTGACAAAAATGGAACCTCTTGTAGATGCGCCAAATCCCATAGAGATGCCCAGAGCTACCCCAGTGGTGGAAACATTTAATCTGGGGAAGTTCTACCGTACCGGCTTCTGGATGAATGAAAAAATTGAATCGCTCAAAAATTGCACTCTGACTGTCTCTGAGGGGGAAACTTTTGGGTTATTAGGGCAAAATGGAGCGGGGAAAACTACGCTGCTGAAAACTTTGCTGGGTATAGTGCGCCCCACTTCTGGCCGGGCGCTGCTGTTGGGGAAGCCTTTGGGCGATCGCACTGTGAAGCAGCGAGTCGGCTATTTGCCAGAAAATCCCTATTTTTACGATTATCTCACGGGCTGGGAATTCTTGCAATTTGCGGCGGGGTTATTTCAAATTCCCCCCTCGATTCAGCGGCAGCGAATTCCGAATTTGCTAGATTTAGTTGGGCTATCTCAATCGGCGGCAATTAAAAAACAGTTGCGCCAGTATTCTAAGGGAATGCTGCAACGGATCGGCATGGCTCAAGCTTTGATTAACAATCCCGATGTGGTATTTTTAGATGAGCCGATGTCGGGTTTAGATCCGATGGGGCGCTATCAGATGCGGGAGATAATTTTATCGCTGAAAAATCAAGGAAAAACGATTTTTTTTAATTCGCATATATTGTCTGATGTGGAGAAGATTTGCGATCGAGTGGCAATTTTGGCGAAGGGTGAGTTAATTTGCATTGGTGCGATCGACGAACTCCTCGGCAATACTGAAACTTACCGGGTTGAAGGTAGGGGCGGACACTTGAATATCCTGAAAAAATGGATACCGGATATGGAAGTTGATGATGATTTGTGGTACGGCCATTTGCAGGGCACTCCGAAGGAGTTTATTTCTAGTCTGAGCGGTACGGGAGGGCAGCTAATTGGGATGAATTTGGCTAAGCCTAGTTTGGAAGATTTTTTTATGCAGCAACTGCAAGAAAGAGGGATTTATTCTAGTGGTTGAAGTATCTTAAAAGAGGTAGATTGGGATTGATGGTGGCGCGGGGGCGGGTTTACGAGATTGTGGGTTTTGGGCAATTATTGTCGGTCAACCCGCCCCTAAAAACTTATTGATAATGGTGCAATATATCAGTTTAATTTCACATTTTT
>NZ_JAUBUJ010000001.1:51831-55535 GCF_036705405.1 Microcoleus sp. B13-B6 | reverse complement strand
AGCTATAAAGGGTGCAGACAGGTTAAATAAACCCGCCCTCCAGGTTTTTATAGTTATTTTGAAAGAGGTAGATTGGGGTTGATGGTGGCGCGGGGGCGGGTTTATAAGATTGTCGGTTTTTGGCAATTATTGTCGGTGAACCCGCCCCTACAGAGTTATGTTTTTTACTTCCGTTAACAATGGCAACGGTAGATTTGCACATACTAACTCTGCACAATTCCACTGCCGCAGATACTCATAGACTTCAGAAATAATCGCATTTGCTGCATCTAAATCTCCTGCTTGAGAAGCATGATAGTGCGCTCGGATTAGCGGCTTAATATCCTCGATATCTTGCCATTCTGATTCCGGTTTGAGCGGAATACTGATATAATAATGATAGGCTTTGCTGTGTGCTGTACGGAGATTTTCGGGATTTTGATTTAGCAGGTACTCGCCCTTTTCTCGAACTAGGGGATGCAAGTGATAGGATTTGAGGTGGCGATCGTAATATAGCAATTGTCGGCGTTTGAGTGCCTGAATAATATTTTCTTTAAGTTCATACTTGCTAACTTCTGGCATTTGAGCGCTAATCCCTGCAAAAGATAGCGGATATTCTGAGGTTTGATAGACAGAAATTCGGCTGAGACAAGTTTGCTCGCCGTCGCCCAGACGCGCTATCATTTCATCGATCGCTCTTTCAATATCTCGAATCAGCAACCAGTCTCTCTGGTGCAGAAAAATCCCGACATTTCCCTGAAACTCGGTATCATCTCGAATCAAGGCTGCGACGAGTTGTAAGGCTTTGGGATGTCCTGAATAGCGATCGCACATTTCGGCTAATTCCTCTGCATTCGCAGTCAGATTAAAAGATTGCAATAGGGCAACTGCGGCATCTCGATCCAATCCGTTTAGCTGGATTTCGCGGGTGACTGTTGACGGCAATTCAGCTAAGCTTTCGCGACTGGTGAAAATAATTTTGCTTTGATGTTCTGTTTCTAATAGTTGTTTGAATAACCAAGCATATTCTGCACCATCGTCGGCGAAATAACCAGCCGCTTTTGCCTCTCCTGTTTTCAAAAGTGTGTCGGCGCGATCGAAAACGAGTAAGCAAGGTTTTTCTCTGAGGATTTTGAGCAGATTTTCGGTTTTTTTGCCACAGTCACTTTGAGGATTGACGGCTGCGGTAATGTCGCCGTTGGAGAGGGTGAATAGCAGCGAGTCAATTGTGCGATCGAAGGCGGGTGCTTTGCCTGTTGCCGATTGCAAGGATTGCCAAGCGGCGCAGGTGAAGGGGGTTTTTTCTGTGTGGAGTTGGCGAATTAGTTGGCTGACGAGGGTGGTTTTTCCGATGCCCGGTAATCCGACAATTGAGATGGCGGTGATGTCTGAGTTAATAATAGTAGTTTTTAAGATTTCGAGTTCTTTTGTGCGCTGTACCCAATTTCTGACGGGGGGTAAGTTTTCTGGGAGGGGGAAAGTGCGATCGGTTTGGGAGTCGAGAGGGATATCTGCGATCGCGGCGGCAAAGAGTGGTTCTGTTTTGATATTTTTGTAGCCTTCAGCAATGTATTCCCAGTTTTCTATTTCTACTGCTTTGCAAATATTGATAAAGTTCTCTCGTCTAATTTCTATTTTCGCCCAAAACCGCTTTAAGGTTGCTTTTGAAACTAAAGCGGCAACGCACCAAGTATCCTCAGTTTTATTCCATCCGAGATTGCGTCGTACCATGTCGATGATTTTCAGCCCTTCTTCGGATGCTCTGAGCAAGCCTGCCATTGGTACTCCCCTACGGAAACTCTGCGTTAGTAAAGAATGTTACACGATCTGGTGAGCCGAGAAGTGAGCCAAATGAGACAAATGAGCTAAATGAGCCTTTTTTGCTGAGCCAAATGGTGAGCCGTTTAGCCTATGCAGAGCAAGGATTGTGGAGTATTGTGAAGTGATGAGTCTGGCTTTCAGCTACGTTTGATGGTGCATTTGAGGGGCGATCGGGCATACAGCTTATCTGCTGTTGGAGCAATGTAAAGTTTTATTACAAAAACTGGGCGAACTGCATAAAAAGCAGAGGAAGGCCCTGATAGATATCTAGGAAGGCTTGCAAGGCGGGCTTTGCTGGTTTTGAGGCAACTATATTTGTGAGGAGATGGGATTATGCAATTACTGACAGATGATGTGTTGTTGGGTAGTGCAGTGGATGCAAGTGCGATCGCTACTGCTAAAAGCAATTCTGTTGGCTTCATATCATTGTGCTTAATTCATTTGCCATGTTGAAAAGTTTACACAATCGACACCGTAATTCTTCTTTTTTAGGCTTGTTACTTTTGGAAGTATTCAAGTATCTTGTGTTCCCAATTAGGGTAGCCGAAGCTACCACGTATTCTGTAATACCTACTTCAGAGACGAATAATTGGGTATGTTATATGCAAAAAGGAGATGGTAGAGTGGTGAATCTAACAAGCCTATGTGCCCCCAAAACTCTAAATCCACTAAGGCAATTGTTAACAACTAAGCAATGTCATAAGTGTAATTTGAGCGGTGTAAATTTGAGTGAATCCGACCTACATGATGCTAATTTAAGTGGTGCAGATTTGACGGGAGCCAACTTAAAAGGAGCTAATTTGTTAGGTGCAGATTTGACGGGAGCCAACTTGAAAGGAGCTAATTTATTTGGTGCTAACTTAGCTGGTACTCTTCTAAAGAGCGCTGACCTTAGCGGTGCCACAATGCCTGACGGCACAATAAACCAGTAAAAACAATTACAGGTCAGTCAGACCAACACTTAAATTCAATTGCGATCTTACTAAAAATCACGCATTAGATCGCTTGTCCTGTATTAGCAATGAACCATGAAATTTTTCAATCTACCCAAAATCTGGATGCGCTTGCTGATCGCCTTTACAATAGCTATATCCATACCCCTTCTGTGGGAAGTAACACATGGCAGTAGCTTGGCACAAGTTTTAGTCCAACCAAGAGTTCGGAGGATAGGTCTTCCGTTTAAGGCAGGTCAATATTGGTATGTTTGCCAAGGTTACAATCAACCAACAATTAGTCATGGAAATACTTTTGCTTTTGACTTGTCTTTTGCAAAAAACAGTTTTAGACCAGGAGGAACAGGATGCCAACCAGGTACAAATAGTGCGTCCAACAACCAACCAGTTTTGGCACCTGCAACAGGAAATGTAACTTACATTAATGGTTGGAATGAATTTGTCTGTCTATCGCCTGAATCTGGGGGTGGGAGCCTATTTATTGGTCATTTAAATCCTGCTAGCAGAGTGAAGCCTGGACGTGTAGAAGAAGGAACTGTACTGGGTACGGTAAATCCAGAAAGATCTACTCCCAGCGGATATGCTCACATACACATTGAGCCACGTAAAAACCCGTCATGTACCGGTGGTATAGCTGCGTCAGTGCCTCTTGACGATGCCAATAGCTTTCGGTTCTATGAGTCGCCTAATCTACCAAATACAGGAGCCCGTAACCAGCATTATGGAACTGAGTTAGTAGGTCAGATGAGGCTTGAACCAAGGTTCCGTACTGTTAATGACTGGGCAACAAAACGCGGTTACAGAGGCGGTTATCCAAACTTCCATTGGACTAATTACGGAAAAGGGCCTGTTTACGGTTCAATGCTAATAAAAACTTCGGCAGCAGATTGGAGAGATATACCAGCTAGTGAATTAGGCAACCCTAAAACCCCAGAAGAGCGGTTTCGGGCT